>CAJQND010000181.1 GCA_905479595.1 uncultured Hyphomicrobiales bacterium | reverse complement strand
TTTGGCGTTTGTTAGGGAGTACTCGATATGTCCAACATTCCTGCAATGACGACTATCGAAGCTTTGGGTTCAATTCCAGATTTCGTTCATAAAGCGCTCGGCGAACGCGCGCTAAGCAGATGCCTGGAAAAAGCCTGTCTTCCGCCCTCAACTGAGGATTGTCGACGAGAGTTTGTACCAGAAATAGCAATCGATAAGTTCATCGACACAGCGGCTAAGATTTCAGGCGACGGATTGCTCGGAATACAACTTTCAAAGTTCCTGTCTGTGCGCGAATATGGCCTTTGGGGACAATACATACTATCCGCGCCGACGCTGCGAATGGCAATTGAGAGAGCTATTGCTACGATTGTGATGCATGCAAACGTTGACGCTCTTTACTTGGTTGAAGAACGTGGAATTGCGCGATTTGGATATTGCTTTGGCGAACGGAAATCACATACTTACGCCAACGTAGCGATCTCAGCTGCGGGCGTAGTGTTGAGCATCCCACGTCATTATCTGGGTGCTTCTTGGACCCCTAAATACCTGGCACTCGACATCGAAAAGCCCCAGCCTGATTCAGAAATTAGTGACGCATTTGGCTGTCCCGTCATCTTTAATCACCATTGCATCGAAATCGGGTTTGATTGCGCGTTATTAAATGCGGCGAACGAAACATCGGATGGTGCATCAATCATTACAAAACCCGATTTATGGCGCGAGTATCAGGGCGGGCCACCAAAGAACTACCTTGAAATCTTGACAAGTGAACTTCGGTTAAGGCTTGGATCCGTGAATTTGAGCATCGACAAGGTAGCAATGGCTTTGGGCACCAGTACGCGGACTATGCAGCGCAGACTGGACGCTGAAGGCGTCAGTTTCAGGGAACTGCTCCAAGAAATTAAGATGAGGCGCGCTTGTGAGATGCTGAGTGAAGGCGTCGCAACGGTTACAGAGACCACTTATGCTCTCGGCTATTCGAGTCCATCCCACTTTTCAAGAGCTTTCAAGTCAAGAATGGGGGTTTCACCAAATCGGTACCATCAACGCGATGTTTGAACAGGGCCAGGAGCGGATTTTAGTGCACCCATGATCCATAGTCGCTTTGTACCCAACCCGGATGTTAGCCGGTTATCGGCCAACGCCCGTTCAAGGAACAAACGGCCGTCACTGTTCCTGCCTGTTTATAGGTCAAGAGCCTGGCTGAGCTTCGGCGGCTAACAGGTTTGCAAGTTCTTCAAGGCGTGGGTCGTGGATGCCAGATTCGCGCATATGTTCTACGGTGTTGAGCACATATTCCGGGTTTTTGCCCGAACGGCCTACCGCCCCGTTTACCCACTTCACCTGCTCTGCAACGCTGAGCGCGCCGGCATATTGTTCATGGGAACGGTCAACCATGAAAACGAGGGCTGGTACTTTGCGTTTGTCGGGCCCGGTGAGTTCAATGGATGTGCGGGTTTCCCGGTAGACCATGGTCACCTGCTCACGGGCTCGCAGATACTCCACAACGTCAGGCCAGCGTTCATCTGCTACTTTGAACGCAAGGCCCCGGCAGGCCCCGCCCCGGTCAAGGCCCAAAACGAGGCCCGGGCGCTCCGGCGTGCCGCGATGCACATAGGAATAAACGCAGAGCTGGCGATGCGCGCCGCGCAATAATGCCGGGCGGGCTTCGATATGCTCAAAACCCGGTTTCCACATCAATGAACCGTAGCCAAAGACCCAGTTTTCCGTCATCATTGCACTCCAGCAGGGAAACAAACTGCCGCTAGGTATTAACCGAATTCACCCGCAATACAATGTCAGACACAATGAGCAAAGACACAAAGCCCTGGTATATGCTTGCGCCCCTGGCGATGGTGATTGTTTTGGCCATCGGCTGGTCGGCGTTCTGGTATTACGCCTTCACACAATCACAGCAACGTTATGCGGCGTGGGAAGCGCGCGCGAAGGCATCTGGCCTTAGCCTTGAATGCGCCAAACAAAGCTGGGGCGGTTATCCGTTCCGGGTGGAAATGGGCTGCGATGCCGCACAATTTTCACGCGTTGGCGGGGGAACAGATGTTGTTCTCACCAGCCGTAACATTACTGCGCTGACACAAGTGTACAGCCCCGGGCTGGTGGTGATCCAGTTTACCGGCCCAAGCAATCTCGATATCAACACCAGTGAGGGCGGCGGCTTTGCGATTGCCGCTAACCATGACCCGGCATTGGCGAGCGTGTTGTTTTCTGAAGACACACCTGCAGAAACATCATTGCTGATCGAAAACCTACAAGGCACCCTTAAAGGCGCGAAACAAGCCAAGGCGGGCGCATTGACGGCGACAAAGCTGAACCTCCATGGGCGTTTCGCGGATCCGCCGCAAAATGGAAAAGTTGCTTATGATATAGCGGCAATCGCTGACAAGTTTTCATATGATGGGCCGGTGCGCGATCCAATTGATGGTGGACCAATAACGTTTGGCAGCTTTGTTTTCTCAGCTAAACTCGATGAGATGCCATTCCCGTGGCCCGCAAGATTGAACGAAACTGCCCGAGTTTGGGCCACCAATACCGGAAAGCTGCAAATCCACCAGTTGGACCTGACCCGCGCCCCAATTCGCGCCAGCATGTCTGGTGAGCTGGTGGCTGACGCGCAAGGTAAGCTCAATGGGGAGCTGGCGGGAAAGATCGTCAATCTCGACAAAATGCTCGACCGATTGGCAGCGTCAGGCAAGCTGTCACGCGGGGAAGCCTCGCTGGCCAAGAATATGTTCCGCATGTTGTCTGGCAACAAAGACAATGCCGCCGTTTCAACCAGTTTGGCGGTGAAGCAGTCAAAGATCTATCTGGGGCCATTCAAAGTAGGCAAATTTGCACCGCTTTTCTAGGTCCCTGGCCCCTAGATTTCCCGTGTTGGCTTAAGTCGGTTCGCGCGCTGTTTGTGGAAATCCTGAAACCCTATGCCGGCATTGCCTCGCCGGTGGAAATAGACCCGCCGTGCCATGGACTTTGCACCTGGAAAGGTCAGACCAAAATCAACCAACCAATTAGGTGGTGCCAGATCAAGGCCACGGCGCATGATCTTTTTAATGCCAAAACCAGGTTGTTCTCTTGCTAGAACGCTTCCAGGCTCCGGCCCAAGGTCAAGAAGATAATCTGAAATTGTTTGTGCGGCGCGGCGGCCGGAGCGGAATGCCAACCGAATGCCTCCGCCGGTCATTGGCGATACCAGCCCTGCGGCATCCCCAATCAGCAAAACCTGATGGTCTGAGAAATTTCTCAGTGCCCCGCCACACGGGATAAGCCCTGAGCGGCGCTCTACGATGTTTCCCGTATCGTATGAAAACAAGTGATCGGTGTGCTTGAGAAACCGTTCGAGATCGGGTGTTTGTCCCGGACCGGCTGCAAGGCCAACCTGCGTGACCTTTGGTCCGGTTGCCGCCCAGCCAATATATCCAGGCGCTAACTCAGAATTGATAAAGCAATGGAGAAATGCCGGATCGGCGTCTTTCAATCCATCATATTCAACTTCCAGTCCGGTCAAAAATTTCTGATTTTGATCAAGGCCAAATGTCTTTGCCACGCGTGAACGCGCACCGTCGGCCCCCACCAAAAAGCGCGTGGTGATGGCTGGTGATTGAAGCTGGATCATCCCGCCCTGGCGGGCCGCATCTGCAAACCGTGTTCCAAAAAACAACCGTGCACCGGCGCGCTCGGCTTCTTGCGCCAGCCAGCACAAAACCCCCGAAGTGTCGGTGGTTAGAAAATAATACCCAGGTGCAAAAAGATCGACCGCTTTGAGATTGGGAGCATAGAGCCTGACCCCGTGCACCCGTCTTGTCAGATGATGGGGAAGGTCAATTTCGTCAGCGGCTTCTTTAACCAAAATGCCGGTTGTATGCACCCGTGCACCAGCGTCCGGTTTTGCCTCAACCACAGCAACCTTTAGGCCGCGCATAGCAGCGGAACGGGCACATACCAGTCCGGCAAAGCTTGCGCCGATAATTGTGAGATCAAAATGTTCTGTCATATTTAATTCCGTGAATGGCGTAATGCACGAACCCTCGGGTATTTTTGCGGCGAAAAAGCGGCCTCTCAGACCGCCATTGGTTCCAAGCGCATCTCCTAATGCGATCGCGCTGGAACAGGGATAGGTGATCAGTCTTTGGGATTGGGCGACGCCATCGCCTAGTTTGTTGGTTTTGCTTTCGCAACCGGTGTGATCCGCAGCAAGGTAAGTTGATTGCGGTTCTTTCGCATCACCTCAAGGGTAAATCCATAAAAGGTAAATACCTGGCCAACATCTGGAATTATGCGGGCTTCGTGGATCACCAGCCCTGCGGCTGTCGTCGCTTCTTCGTCTGGCAGGTTCCAATCCATTGCCCGGTTGAGGTCGCGAACCGGCACAGTGCCTTCCACCAACACCGCACCACCGGGCTCGCGGCGCACGCCTGCAGTAGTGATCACATCGTGCTCATCGGAAATATCGCCGACAATCTCTTCGAGAATGTCTTCAAGGGTAACGAGGCCCTGCACCTCACCATATTCATCAACCACGAGCGCGAAATGGGTTTTTCGGTGGCGGAATGCGCTGAGCTGGCCAGCGACAGAGTTTGTATCAGGTACATACCAGGGCTCGGTGCACAGACCGGAAATATTTATGTTGGACGCATCGCCTCGCTCTTTTGACAATGCACCCAATAGGTCTTTGGCATGGAGAATGCCGGTTATGTTGTCGGGATCATCTCTCCACACAGGTACCCGTGTATGGCCGCTTTTCAGCACATCTTCGATAATCTCGGCCGGCGGTCTCGTCACCTCAATCGTGTACATTGATGTGCGGTGGACCATCACGTCGGAGACTTCCAACTCGCGCAAATCAAGTATACCGCCGATCATGTCGCGGTCGTCTTTGATGAAGCCGCCTTCCTGATGATGCAGATTGATAGTGCCGCGCACTTCATCTTGCGGGGTCATGCCGTTCCCATCCGCCACGCCAACGCCAAACTGCTTCAATGTGAATTTGACGATCTGGTCTACAGCAGCCGTGACGGGTCCCATGATGGCAACTAAAATTCTGACCGCTGGAGCCACCGCAAGGGCCATTTTATCGTGGTTGAGGATTGCGTAGGTCTTGGGCAAGACTTCAGCGAAGACCAAAACCAGCGCGGTCATTACAAGGGTTGCATAGACAATCCCCGCGTCACCGAAAAGATCGATAAACAACGCCGTCGCCAAAGCGGAGGCAAGGATATTCACCAGGTTATTACCAAAAAGAATGGCACCGATGAGCCTTTCGCGCACTTCGATAAGGCTTTTTACGATCCGCGCACGGGCGTTACCCTGGCGTTCCAGTTCATGCATTCGCGCGCGCGAAGTTGCCGTCAGCGCGGTTTCCGAGCCGGAGAAAAATGCAGACAGCACCAGTAGAGCAATAATAGCTCCGATGGTGATGGCAATGGTCAAGGTCATTGAGGCACTATGGAGCAGACAGTTCGTTTTTGAGAAATGCCCGCAACTCTTCTTCTGTTACATCACGGTTCAGATAAGCATCACCGATGGCGCGCGCAAGGATGAAAGTGAGTTTGCCACCTTGTGCCTTTTTATCCTGATACATGGCATTCACCAAGGTATCTTCTTGCGGCGTCGCGCCTGGAATATCCTGTATCCGGGTTGGCAAGCCGATGGATTTGAGATGCGTTTCTGCGCGGTTGGCGTCTGCTGTCTTGCAACCGCCGTTTTGCGCGCAAAACCTGAATGCCATAGACATGCCAATGGCAACGCCTTCTCCATGTAGCAAGCGTTCCGAATATCCGGTTGCCGCTTCCAGGGCATGGCCAAAGGTGTGGCCAAGATTAAGCAACGCCCGAACGCCACTTTCTTTTTCATCCTTGGCAACAATATCTGCCTTCATTTTGCAGCAGGTTTCTACTGTGCGCATGCGTATTTGCATATCACCTGCAAAAAATGCCGGTGCGTTCTCTTCAAGCCAGGTAAAGAATTCTGCATCGCCGAGTAATCCATACTTTGCCACTTCCCCATAGCCTGCCCGCATCTCGCGTGGTGGCAATGTGTCGAGCAAAGCGGTATCTGCGAGGACGACGACTGGCTGGTGGAATGCACCAATCAGGTTTTTTCCTGCAGATGCATTGATTGCGGTTTTTCCACCGACCGAAGAATCGACCTGTGCAAGAAGGCTTGTAGGAATTTGTACAAAGTTCACACCACGGCGCAAGATAGCTGCCGCAAAACCTGCAAGATCGCCAATGACCCCGCCACCGAAGGCGATGATGGTGTCGTTTCTTTCTATTCCGGCTGCCAGCAGAAAGTCGGTCGCTTCAAAGAGATGAACCTGGCTTTTGGTCGCCTCGCCAGCCGGAAGCACCAGGGTTTCATGGCTTATGGATGCTGCATCAAGGGCAGATTGCAAGGCCTGCAGATGATGTGAAGCGACATTGGTGTCGGTAATAATTGCGGTTTTGGCACGCGCCAGGAAAGGGCTGATCAAATCGCCTGCATCTGCCAGTAACCCGGGTCCAATTAGAATGTCATAGGCGCGTTCACCAAGATCGACCGGCACAACAATATTATCTGCGGAATTCATTCTTCTGGTTCTTTTTCAAACAGATGACCTTCGAGGGCATCAACAATTAACTGCACGATTTGCAGATGTGGAACATCTTTGCTCTCAACGGTGATATCTGCTTTTGCGTAATTCGGATAACGTTCGTCAACGAGACGGTTAAGGATTTGCTTTGGATTTCCCCCCTGCAACAAGGGCCGCCCACCACGTTTGCTCACCCGCTTTAACAACAGATTTGCATCCGCCTTGAGCCAAACAGATATACCATATTTGGATATTTCCTGCCGGGTTTGCGCATCTATGAATGCGCCGCCTCCTGTGGCGAGCACTTGCGGGCCTGATTGGAGAATCCGCGCGATGACCTTCTTTTCTCCGTCGCGGAATGCTGCCTCGCCGTGATCGGTGAAAATTTCAGGAATGGTTTTGCCAGCAGCGCGTTCTATTTCGGCGTCTGCGTCATTGAATGGCAGGTTGAGCCGGGCCGCCAGCCGACGCCCGACAGTGGTTTTGCCAGCACCCATGAGGCCGACCAGTACAATGGGGCGTTCGCCAAGCGTTTGGCGCAGCTCCGCACTGGTGTCGATTTCCTCTCGGGGAAGGTCTGATTTGCTGTCGTCTTTCATCGTGCGGCGAGCTATAACCCGACATTGCATTTCTGGCAAAGGGTTGAATGTGCAAACAGGTCTTGGACTTGCCAGCCGCAGCGATGTAATGTGGAAAAAACTGAGTTAAACTCGTAAATCTGAAATAGGTGTTGGGAAAAATGCCAGACAGTATTCGCTTTCTGTTAATCTTGGCGTGCTTGGGTGGTGCTGCATATGGCGGTATCTGGTGGCTCTCTGAATATGGGCCGCAGCCGCAGGAGATAGTGAAGAAAATCCCGAATGACCGGTTCACCAAGAATTGAGAAAAAACCCCGCCAAACCGTAGCTGGCGAAGACGCCTATCTGATCGAAAGCTTCCTCGAGATGCTTTCAGCAGAACGCGGCGCTTCGGTTAATACCCTTCAGGCATATGCGCGTGATCTCGGCGGGTATTGCGAATTTCTTTCATCTGGTTGCAAAAAATCGCTGCGTGATGCGGCGGCTGAGGATTTGCGCGCTTATCTTGCCGCCATGGAAGCCGAAGGCCTTGCGCGTTCAACGGCCGCCCGGCGGTTGAGTGCGTTGCGGCAAATGCATAAATTTTTGTTCGCTGAGGGTGTACGCGACGATAATCCGGCCACCATTATTGATTCACCCCGTCAGGGCCGCCCGTTGCCAAAGATATTGTCTGAGCAGGAAGTCACCCTATTGCTCGATCGCGCGAAAGTTGAAGCAGGTGACGCCGCGCACGGGAAGAATTTGCGGGCCCAGCGTCTCGTCTGCCTGCTGGAACTCCTCTATGCGACCGGTCTCCGAGTATCTGAACTGATTGGGCTCAAATTGCGCATGGTTGAGGCGGACGAGCAAGTGATGACCATACGCGGCAAAGGCGGACGTGAACGCCTGGTGCCGCTTGGAAGTGCGGCGCGCGCTGCAATCACCGCATATAGGCAATGTTGCGCGCAGGCTGAAAAACCATTGGATGACGGCGCTGGATGGCTGTTTCCCTCACGCGGAAAACAGGGCCATATCACCCGGCAGAATTTTGCCCTTGATCTAAAGGGGCTGGCGGCGCGGGCGGGGCTATCGGCGAACAAGGTTTCCCCGCACGTATTGCGCCACGCATTTGCCAGCCATTTGCTGGCCAATGGCGCTGATTTGCGTGCAGTTCAGCAAATGCTCGGCCATGCAGATATCTCAACGACACAGATTTACACACATGTGTTGTCGGAACGTTTGAAAAAGGTTGTCAGCGAACACCACCCTCTGGCACAAGCCAACTTGACATAACCGGTTCCAGCTACCACGTTCGAGAGGGTTCAAACATAGCTGGGCCGTAAGGGACCAATTGCATGCGCACCTATCTTGATTTTGAAAAACCAGTTGCCGAACTTGAGGGCAAACTCGCCGAATTACGCGCGTTAACTGAAAATGACGACGATGCTGATATGGACGACGAAACAGCGCGTGTTGAGGCCAAAGCGGCAAGCGCGCTGGAAGAAATTTACGGCAATCTTACACCTTGGCAAAAAGCCCAGGTCGCGCGCCATCCAGAGCGCCCCCACGCGTCTGACTTCATCTCGCACCTGATTACCGACTTCGTACCATTTTCCGGCGATCGTTCTTTTGCCGATGACGCTGCAATTACCGGCGGACCGGGCCGATTTCAGGATATGCCCGTTATGGTTATCGGCCATGAAAAGGGCTCCAATACGGAAAGCCGGTTGAAGCATAATTTCGGCATGGCGCGGCCAGAAGGCTATCGCAAAGCGGTGCGGTTGATGGAAATGGCGGACAGATTTTCCCTGCCGGTTATATCATTTGTCGACACAGCAGGTGCATACCCCGGAATTGGCGCAGAAGAGCGTGGCCAGGCTGAGGCCATTGCGCGCTCCACAGATTGCTGCCTCAGCCTCGGTGTGCCCATGGTGGCGTTGATCATCGGTGAAGGCGGGTCCGGTGGCGCGATTGCCATTGCGACGGCCAACAAGACCATCATGATGGAACATTCGATCTACAGTGTGATTTCCCCGGAAGGTGCAGCCTCCATCTTGTGGCACGATGCTGCACGGGCCGAAGACGCGGCAACAGCAATGAAAATTACCGCAACTGACCTCAAGAAACTGGGTGTTGTGGATGATGTGGTGGCCGAACCGTCAGGTGGCGCTCACCGCGACCCCAA
>CAJQND010000180.1 GCA_905479595.1 uncultured Hyphomicrobiales bacterium | reverse complement strand
CTGGATGTATTTCCGCAACTGAAGGATGTGAAGGTGGAAAACGCCTGGGGCGGATTTATTGGCATCACTTACAACCGCATTCCTGATATTGGCAAACTGTCAGACACAGCATGGTACGCCCACGGTTTCAGCGGCCATGGTGTGGTGTTGTCGAACATGTGCGGCAAGCTCATAGCAGAGGGCATTCGCGGCCAGATGGAGCGGTTTGACCTTGTATCGCAATTCAAGCACGGGCCATTCCCCGGTGGGCCAATTCGCATGCCTATGCTGGTTCTGGCAATGACCTATTACCGGCTGCGTGACAAACTCGGATAACCACAAAAGATCAAGGTGCGAGGGTGTAACCTTTCGCACCTTTTTGCGTGGCCAGAATGCAAAGATATTCCGCTGCAATCATCGCAGCAGCAAGCGCGGTAATTTCCGACTGGTCATAGGCTGGTGCGACTTCAACAATATCGGCACCGACGAAATTCACATCCGTCAAGCGGCGTAAAATGGCGAGCGCCTGATAGGTGCTTAACCCGCCTGGAACAGGCGTGCCGGTGCCTGGTGCAAATGCCGGGTCAAGGCAATCGATATCAAAGGTCATATAGGTCTTAGCATCGCCCACAACCCGTTTGATTTCGTTCACTACCGCCTCTGTCCCTTTGTCATGGACAAAATCGGCATGAAGGATATTGACGCCAAAGCTCTGGCCTTCTGGTGAACTGGTGCGAATTCCCACCTGAATGGATTTAGCAGGGTCAATAATTCCGTCATCTATTGCAAGTTTGAACATGGTGCCGTGATCAATACGGCTTTCCTCATCCACATCCATGTCGCGGTGCGCATCAAACTGAATGAAGGCCAGCGGCCCGTGCTTTTTTGCGTGGGCTTTCAGCAGTGGATAGCTAACAAAATGATCACCACCAAATGTCAACATGGACACGTCTTTGGCAAGAATTCCGTCTGCGTGTTCTTCAATTGAATGCGGGATCGACGCAGGATTGCCGTGGTCGTAATTACAATCGCCGTAGTCGATAACCGCCAGGGTATCGAACGGATCGAAGTTCCACGGCCAAATAGGGCCCCATGCATTTTGCGCTGATGCCTTGCGGATTGCTTCCGGCCCGAAGCGGGTGCCGGGGCGGTTGGTGACAGCCAGATCATACGGAATGCCGCTCACTGCCACATCAACTCCGGTGAGATCGCGGGTATAAAGCCTGCGCATGAATGATAATGCGCCTGCGTACGTGGATTCAACATTTGTTCCAAGCAGGGATTTCCGTCGAAATGCGGCGTCTCCCAGAGTTTCTGGCAATGACATCAAAAATCCTCAGCTATTCAATAAAAGCGTATCTTCCGGCGACCAGTAAACATGAACAATGTCACCAACATCCATGGCATCCACGGTTTTGCGGGTTTCATTTTGGATAATCACGCCAATGCGCAGGCCCTTTTCCGTTTCCACGAACATGTGGCTCACATCACCGTAATAGGCCCAGTCAGCAATGCGCCCCTTCGTTCCCATAACCGATTTCGATCTAGGCGCAGTCTTCGAAATACGTACCTTTTCTGGCCTGACCGCAAGAGAGACCGAACCATCAGCAGCTTCAGCATGAGGCACTTGAACCTTGCCAAGCCCTGCAGTGTCGATTGAGACCGTTTTACCGCGTGCACCGGTGACAGTGCCCTCAAACAGGTTCACCTTGCCGATAAAGTCCGCCACAAAGCGGTTGTGCGGCTGTTCATACAAGACATCGGGTGCCGCTATCTGGTCCACCCTGCCCTCATGCATAACCGCAATCCGGTCGGCCATGGACAAGGCTTCGTCCTGGTCATGGGTAACGATGATAAAGGTGATGCCAACATCTTCCTGCAAATGCGCCAATTCCAGCTGCATCTGTTCGCGCAGCTTTGCATCAAGTGCAGAAAGCGGTTCATCCAGCAGCAGCACCTTGGGGCGTTTCACCAGAGCACGCGCCAGCGCCACACGTTGCCGTTGACCACCAGAAAGCTGATCCGGTTTCCGATTTGCCAGATTACCCAGCTTGACCCGTTCCAGCGCCTCGCTAGCCCGCGTACTGATTTCATTCGCTGGCACCCCGGTAACCTTCAGGCCGTAACCCACATTGTCAATCACGCTCATGTGGGGGAAAACCGCATAGGACTGGAACACCATATTGACCGGGCGCTGATTGGCCGGCACATGTGAAATGTCCTGACCATCAATAATAATCTCGCCTGATGTTGGGGTTTCAAAGCCAGCGATCATTCGCAGCAAAGTGGTTTTTCCGCAGCCAGATGGCCCGAGAAGCGCAAAAAACTCATTTGCCTCAATATCGAAACTGGCATTATCCACGGCCATCACGCCGGGAAATTCCTTGTTCACGTTGCGGATAGAAATTATCGGTTCACTCATCTCGTCTACTTTCCTATGCCACTTCTGTTTTATCAGGTGCCTGCAGGCGCATGGCAATGAGGGTCAGGACCACAGTGATGATCACCAAAATTGTGGACGCCGCATTGACTTCAGGCGTCACCGAGAACCGCACCATGGAATAAACTTTTACCGGGAAGGTGAGCGTATCAGGCCCTGACGTGAAGAAGGTGATCACAAAATCATCCAGCGATAGTGTGAACGCCAAGAGCGCACCCGCAACAACCCCGGGACGCATATAGGGGAAAATGACATTCCAGAAGGTCTGCCATTCATTCGCGCCCAGATCTTTTGAGGCCTCTTCCAGCTCGCGGTTAAAACCCGCCATGCGCGCACGGATCACGATCGCCACAAACGGGAAGGTGAACGCGATGTGCGCTGCTGTAATCGCAGAGAGATTAAACGGCCACATCCACCCGGTTGGATACCCCGTAACGCGGGAGAAGAATGCCAACATGGCGACGCCCATACAAATTTCCGGAATAACAATCGGCAGCGCCATAAAGCCTTCATAGGCTGCCTTGAACGGAAACCGGAACCGCCACAGCAAAATGGCAATCATGGCGCCAAGAATGGTGGATACAATGGTCGAGGCCACCGCGATTGTTATCGAATTGACAAAGGCCTCGATCAACGAGTCGTTGTTCCAGGCTTTTTCGTAATATTTGGTTGTGAATCCGCGCCAAACCACGTTTCGTTTGGAATCGTTAAAACTGAAAATAACCAGTGTGAAGATCGGCAAATACAGCAGCACAAAAATCGCCGCCGCAAAAAACCGCAACCACAATCGGCGGCTATAATCCAGAGGTCCTTGGGGAGCGCGTTTGAACATTTCCAACATCGCTACACCTCCATGCCTGATTTGCGGCCCGAGAGCACCGAGCGAATAGCCAGCGCGCCGAATGTTACATACATCAACAAAAACGAAAGCGCCGCGCCGAACGGCCAGTCATTTGCCGCCTTGAATTGCCGCTCGATCACGTTGCCGATCATCTGTGCATTGGTGCCACCGAGCAGATCGGGCGTCAGGAACGAGCCAAGCATGGGAATGAAAACCAGGATAAGACCAGAGACGATGCCAGGCATGGTAAGCGGCACCGTAACGGACCAGAACGTGCGTGACTGCGAGGCACCAAGATCGAGACTGGCTTCAAGATATGATTTGTCGAGCCGTTCAATCGAGGCATAGAGCGGCAATACCATGAACGGCATGAACACATAAACCAGCCCGGCAATCACGGCAAAATTGTTATACAGCAGCGGAAGTGGCTCAAAGGCTCCAAAAAGATGATCAAGTTGCAGTGTGTTATAGATCCATTCCAGGCCGAAATTTGCAAAACCGCGGGTTCTGAAAACCGCAATCAACGCATAGGTGCGGATAAGCAGATTGATCCAGAACGGCAGGATAACAATCATTAGAAGAAGCGGTTTCCATTTGTCTTTGGCAAAGGAAATAAGAAAAGAAATTGGATAGGCAATTGCAAGGCACAACGCGGTTGAGAGTAGCGAAATCCAGAGCGATTTCCAGATGATCTTGAGGTAGACAACATCGCTCAAGGCGCGCCAGTAATTGTCCAGCGTTCCGGTAATTTCGGTTTTTACAAGAGACGTATTCTCACCGAACGAAATAGCCCAGATAATCGCCAAAGGCGCGAGAAAGAATAAAACGAGCCAGGCCGTGCCTGGAATCATAAAAACCCAAAAGACCGCCTTGTTCTGGCGCCAATTTTCCATAAATCACCCCAATTTACGGCAATTACCATAAAAATGCGGCCTGGCGAACCATCGCCAGGCCGATAATTGTATTTTTTATGCCGCGTTTATGCGGGTCCAGGCTTCGTCGTAAAGCTTGGTGGCATCTGCGCCAAGGAAAACTTGCGTTTCGCAATTGGCGAGTGTTTCCGCACTTGGGAAAATCGCGGTATTCTCGAGATATTCCTTCGACATATGCTTCTTGGCTGCCGCATTTGGAGTCGCATACTGGATGTAGTCGGCGATCTTTGCACCGGCTTCCCCGTCAATAAGATAGTTGATGAAAGCATGCGCATTCATTGGGTGTGGAGCACCCTTTGGAATGCACAAACCATCTTCCCACAACAATCCGCCTTCTTTCGGCACGGCGAGGGAAATGTCCTTGTCTTCTTCCATCACCTGAAGAATATCGCCATTCCATTCCTGAACAATATCAACCTCGCCGGAAGCAAGAAGATCCTGCCCATTATCATCGGCAAAGACTTTGATGTTCTTTTTGTTGGCGATAATCAGCTCTTCGGCCATCTTGATTTCTGCCGGATCTTTCGAGTTCAGCGATTTGCCAAGATATTTCAGCGCATGACCGATCACGTTTTGAGCATCGCCCAACAAGGCGATTTTGCCGGCGTGTTTGTCTGATTCATAGAAAAGCTTCCAGGAATTCGGCGTGCCTTCCACCTTCGATTTGCGGTATCCGGCGCAAATCGTACCCCACATATAGGGAATGGAGAATTTGCGGCCCGGATCGAATGCAGTATCTCTGAAACGCTCTTCGATATTGCTCAGATTGGGGATCTTGCCGTGGTCGAGCGGGACCAGCATGTCTGCAGAGATCATGCGTTCCACATAATCATTGGTCGGTACGATCACGTCATAGCCGGGATTGCCTTCTTTCAACTTGGCGAACAATTCATCATTGTCAGCAAACAGGTCCATCTTGGCCTCAATGCCAGTGGCCTTGTTGAAGTCAGCAAGTGTCGTTTCGCCGATATAAGTGTCCCAGTTGTAGAAGTTGATTTTCTTTTCTTCTTCTGAGAACGCTTTATACGGCGCAAATGTTAAACCTGCTGCTACCGCTCCGGTGCCAGCAAGAAATTGACGGCGACTTGCCGCCATTGGTGAAAATCTACGTTTCATGTTTTAACTCCCTCTCTCATTCTATTTTTAAAATTTTTTGGTGTTGCCCTAACCTACCCTACCCTACCATTTCACTCTTCACATCGGAAAGCGTCAAGTTTAATGCGTGCTCAAGACGGCTCACGAGTTCGTCGATCTCTTCTTTCGTGATCACAAATGGCGGCGAGAGCACCATTGTGTCGCGGCAGGCGCGCGAGACGAGATCAAGGCTCATGCAATGGTCACGGCAGATAGAGCCCACCCTTCCCAACTCATCAAACTGGGCCCGGGTAGCCTTGTCCGGCGACAGTTCAATCGCGCCAAGAAGTCCAACCGCGCGCACTTCGCCAACAATTGGATGGGCCGCGAGACTTTCAAGTTTTTCTTTAAAGTAGGGTGCAAGTTCCGCTGCCCGGTCAACCAGGCCACCTTCTTCAAGAAGGCGAATGTTTTCAAGCGCCACAGCACACGCAACCGGATGGCCAGAATAGGTAAACCCATGGGTGAAATCCTGGCCTGATTCATACAGCACATCAGAAACATTATCTGCCAGTGCCACTGCACCAATTGGCGAGTATCCAGAAGACAGCCCCTTGGCCATCGGGATGATGTCAGCATTAATGCCAAAAGTTTCTGTGCCAAACCATTTGCCCGTGCGGCCAAACCCGCAAATCACTTCATCGGCCACCAGCAAAATGCCGTATTTCTTGCAGATGCGGTTGATTTCCGGCCAATAGGTCTCAGGTGGAATGATCACACCACCAGCGCCCTGCACCGGCTCGCCGATAAAGGCGGCAACCTTGTCTGCGCCAACCTCAAGGATACGTTCTTCAACCGCCTGGGCGGCTTTCAGACCGAATTCTTCCGGGCTCAAATCACCACCTTCGCCATACCAGTAGGGTTGCTGCACATGTTCAACACCGGGAATTGGCAGCCCGCCCTGGGCGTGCATGTAGTCCATACCGCCAAGGGAGGCCGATGCCATGGTTGAACCGTGATAGGCGTTTTCGCGTGCGATAAACACATTGCGTTCCGGCTGGCCCTGCACTTCCCAGAAAAAGCGCACCAACCGCATAATTGTATCATTTGCCTCAGAACCCGAATTGACAAAGAACACCTTGTTGAAGCGTTCCGGCAACAGGCTCGCCACCTTATCGGCCAGCTCGATCACCGGCACAGTCGCGGTTTTGAAGAACGTATTGTAGTAGGGCAGATCAAGCATTTGCTGATATGCGGCTTCCGCCAGCGATTTGTGGCCATACCCGATATTTACGCACCACAGACCGGCCATGCCGTCGATGATTTTACGGCCATGCCCGTCCCACAGATAGATACCGTCTGCGTGGGTAATAATGCGTGTACCACCTTCAGCATCAAGCGCTTTTTGACCGGTAAACGGATGCATGTGATGGGCAGAATCGAGTGCTACAAGCTCTTCGACATTGATGTTTTTGGATTTGATA
>CAJQND010000179.1 GCA_905479595.1 uncultured Hyphomicrobiales bacterium | reverse complement strand
ACGGCGGCTGATCATACTCGAAAACGGTCCCTCACGACCAAGCCCTTATCGATCCAGCCGCCGCCAATGCTCGCCAAAAATGGCGTGGCGCGCATTGGCTCAATCTTTGCAGATTGATAGCGAAAACATAAGACAAGCCCTTAATTGCCATTCGGTCTGCAAACTCCAACGACAGCAATGTGCCAAGAGCCGCCTTCCCGTGTTTCCACCGAAAACTCAGTTTTGCGTTTGAGAAACGAGGTTGTACTGTGGCCCGACTAGCCCAAACTTCACCTGGTTCCAAAACCCCTCGCGACGGTCATTTCCGTCCCGGGGTTGTGAACTATTCAGAACCGGGTTGAGATTTACCTTGCAGATATGACAAGGCCCCAGAATGCCAACTGATATCCGGGACCAAATCCGGTCCGCTCTTGTCTACGGTCTGAGTTTGATACAGCGTAGCGGTCACGATCCAGGCGTGCTTAGCCGGGAGACGTTCATGAGCAACCAAGAGGTGAGATCCAATTTTCGCAAGTTGCGTGATGGCAGTTGGTCCGTAAGGTTCAAACCGGCCCGATCCATTCAACATGGCGACAGCTTCGGTTGGGTTAAGAACTGCAACGTCGAGTTGGTCCGTACTGATCAGCTTGATCCAAATTAGATATTCCTAGTCGATGCTAGCCAAATTCGCTAATCTCAAACCAGCGAAGTTGTGCAGGAGTTCAAAATATGAGCGAGTTGCAATCAAAGACTTTTGATCAACCCAATGAGGTCGTCTCAGCCCCCGGACTGGAAGGTCAAATCGTTGTCGTTGGTGAAACCTATGTTGGGCGATATATACATCAGCCGGGCTTTCATTGGGCAAAAGACGTCAAGCCTCTAATCGGAACGCCGTCTTGCCAAGTTCATCATCAAGGCGTCATGCTTTCTGGGCGAATGCAGGTCGTTCTTGGCAGCGGTGCCAAAATAACTATCGAACCGGGTGAGGCGTTTAACATTCCACCAGGCCATGACGCATTTGTTGTAGGCGATGAACCAGCCATTTCAATCGAATTTAGAGGTGTACGAAATTGGGTAAAACCAGCCCTTGCAGGCGAGCGTGTTCTTACGACAATACTTTTTACGGATATCGTTGGCTCGACCGCGATTGCCACTCAAATGGGGGATGCGGCATGGAAGGATTTTTTATCACAACATTACGAACATATTCGACTTCAATTGGATGTGTTTCGCGGTCACGAATTGTCAACGACGGGGGACGGTGTGCTTGTCATCTTTGACGGAACAGAACGCGCCATTCGTTGCGCAGATGCCATATGCAAATTAGCTCGCAATGACGGCATCGAAATCCGCGCGGGCATACATACTGGCGAAATCGAGGTTCACCCCGACGGCGCAAAAGGATTGGCGCTCCACGTCGCCGCAAGAGTTATGTCCATTGCAAATGCAGGAGATGTTATGATTTCTTCTGGGACGGTTGCCTTGCTCGAAGGGTCTAAATTGTCGTTCGAGGATACGGGTGAGTACGAACTTAAAGGCGTGGAGGGGCAAAGACGCATCTATCGGCTTATTTCTAATCTAGAATAGTAGGTCACATTGCCAAAAAATTAATTGTGACTGGATACCACAGCCCTTAATTTTTCGACCCCATCCTTTGACAACCGCATGTCGCCTTTTGGCACATAACAGAATCGTCAATCGTGTCGCAAACTCGACAAAAATTTAAATCGAAAACGGTGGTTTGTCCGCTCAGCGGACATACAGTCCAGCCAACCAGCGCGTGCTCTGCACTGCATCGCAGCGAACTTTCGCTTGGAGTCCAAACTGCCGAATGCTGCGATCCGCACCAATGGCCGAAAAGCATGTAATGCAATCCCGTTTGAATGATAACTATCCGAAAACAGGGGTGGCAATACAAAATATTTAAGGTAATTTTGAAAGCATATGGATTTTACCTGAGATGGAGCGACAGCTTGGCACTTGATACCATCGTTGACAGCGAAGATTTTGCAATTCTGCGAGGGGATTTTTCTGGCAATCTGATATTGCCATCGGACCCGGCCTTTGATGCTGTTCGCCGGGTGCATAATGGAATGATTGACCGTCGTCCGGCTCTGATAGCCCAATGCAGTGGGACTGCCGATGTAGTGGATGCCATTGCCTTTGGCATTAGGCACGAGCTCGACATTGCGGTGCGTGGGGGCGGTCACAATGTGGCAGGCCGTGCGGTCTGCGATGACGGGCTGATGATCGACCTGTCATTGATGAAAGGCATCTGGGTCGATCCGGCCGAACGGCGGGTGCTGGCGCAGGCAGGCGCGAACTGGGGCGAATTCAACCGCGCGACCCAATTGCATGGGCTGGCCACAACCGGAGGCGCAGTTGGTAGCACCGGAATTGCCGGACTGACTTTGGGCGGTGGCTTTGGCTATCTGATGGGGCGGCACGGCTATACGGTTGATAACCTGATTTCCGTCGAAATTGCAACGGCGGATGGACAAGTTCTGACGGCCTCAGAGAATGAGAACGCTGAACTCTTCTGGGCGCTACGGGGCGGCGGTGGCAACTTCGGGATCGTCACGAACTTCGAATACGCGCTGCATTCTGTCGGACCAACCCTTGCAGGCGGATTGATTGCATTTGACTTTGAAGATATCGCCCAAGTGTTGGAATATGCTGCGGCGTTGAATGACAAAGTCGACGATGATCTTACTGCCGTTTGCAGCATGACCCACGCACCTGATGGTTCTGGGCGAAAGCTTGCAGCAATGCTTATTTCTCACTTCGGGGAACCTGATAAATCGGATGAGGCCTTGCACAACATTCGTGCCATCGCGTCGCCAGTGATCGACCAACTCGGACCGATTTCCTATTGCAAACTAAATCAGCTTTTGGATTCGGGGTTTCCAAAGTTGGCGCTGAATTATTGGAAGTCGGTATTTGTTGATGGCCTTAACCATCCAATCAAGGCAATTTTGTCAGAGCAATTTGCCGCCTGCCCTTCGCACATGAGCAAATTGATTGTCGAGCGTCCGCACGGCGCAGCACTACGTCGAGCCCCGACTTTCACTGCCTTTCCGCATAGGTCGCCCGGCTATAGCATATTGATATTGGGGCAGTGGAAGACAGAGGGCGAAACCGAAGAAAACCTATTCTGGGTTCGCGAAACTTTCGACCGCCTCAACGAGCATTCCACTTCTGGCGCATACGGGAATTATCTTGCTGAAGATGAACTGGTGGAGCGGGTTGGAGAATCTTTTGGGCAAAACTTAACAAGACTGCGAGCCATTAAGGATCGCTACGACCCACGCAACATCTTTCGTCTGAACCAAAACATTCCCCCTT
>CAJQND010000178.1 GCA_905479595.1 uncultured Hyphomicrobiales bacterium | reverse complement strand
TGGGGCAAAGTTCGCGCATTGGTTGATGATCAAGGTGGCAGCGTAAACGAAGCAGGCCCATCTGTGCCGGTTGAAGTGCTGGGCCTGAATTCGGCACCGGAAGCGGGCGATCAGTTCGTCGTTGTTGATAGCGAAGGCCGGGCGCGTGAAATTACAGGTTACCGCGAGCGCAAAATACGCGACCTCAAGGGTGCGCCGTCTTCGGCCATGACGCTGGAAGACATGATGAGCAAGCTCAAGGAAAACGAGCTTGCCGAAGTACCAATCTTGATTAAAGCCGATGTGCAGGGTTCTGCAGAAGCTATCGTCCAGGCGCTACACAAGCTTGGCACCGATGAAGTTGCTGCTCGCATCGTGCATTACGCGGTGGGCGGTATTTCAGAATCAGATATCACTCTGGCGACGGCTTCAGGTGCTGTTGTTATGGGCTTCAATGTGCGCGCCAATTCTCAGGCGCGTGATTTGGCTGATCGTGCGGGCATTGAAATCCGTTACTACAACGTGATTTACGACCTTGTTGACGATGTGAAAGCTGCCATGTCTGGTCTGCTTGCTCCCGAACAACGCGAAACATTCCTGGGCAATGCGGAAATCCTCGAAGTCTTCAACATTACCAAAGTTGGCAAAGTTGCCGGTTGCCGGGTGACTGAAGGCTCTGTGGAACGCGGGGCGAAAGTGCGCCTCATCCGCGATAGCGTGGTCATTCACGAAGGCACATTGTCGACACTGAAGCGCTTCAAGGACGAAGTGAAAGATGTGCGTTCCGGTCAGGAATGTGGCATGGCCTTTGAAAACTATCAGGATATCCGGGCAGGCGATGTGATCGAATGCTACCGGGTGGAAGAGATCGAGCGTAGTCTCTAGATCCAGGGTTTGAAACATCATGGGTAAGTTTGAAACAGGGGCTGGCCCCAGCCAGCGGCAGCTGCGTGTCGGCGAACTTGTGCGTCACGCTCTGTCGGAAATATTCAGCCGCGGCGATGTTCCCGATGGCATTCTGGATGGCGGCATTACGGTGCTGGAAGTTTCAATGAGCCCGGATTTGCGCCAAGCCTTGATTTACGTAATGCCACTGGCCGGCGAACGCCGTGTTGAAGTCATGGAAGCCTTGCGCCGCAATGTGAAGCCCATTCGCGGTGCTCTCTCCAAACGCCTGGCGTTAAAGTATATGCCAGCGCTTAAATTTGAGCTGGATACATCGCTGGACTATGCCGGCAAGATGGACACTTTGATGAACGATCCCAAGGTGCGCCGCGATCTGGAAAAAGATCCCGATCAATAAGGTGAATGTGTAATGGCGCGGCGGCGAAAAGGCGATCCGGTCCATGGCTGGGTAATTCTCGATAAACCCCTTGAGGTCACCTCCACCAGGGCTGTGGCGATTGTGAAACGCCTGTTTAACGCACAAAAGGCCGGGCACGCTGGCACGCTTGATCCGCTGGCGACTGGATTGCTGGCGATTGCGCTGGGAGAAGCTACAAAAACTGTATCCTTAGCTATGGATGGGCGCAAAACCTATCAATTCACCGTGCGCTGGGGCGTTGAAACCACCACTGATGACCGGGAGGGCGAGGCCACGCAAACAAGTGATGGTCGTCCCAATGGCGATGATATTGAAGGAATTCTGGCTGAGTTTACCGGCGCGATCATGCAGGTTCCACCAGCTTTTTCGGCTATCAAGGTTGATGGTGCGCGCGCTTATGACCTGGCCCGTGATGGGGAAGAAGTTACCCTCCAGCCGCGTGAAATCCGCATTGATGCCCTGCGTCTTGTGTCCATGGCGGACCGCGACCACGCAGTGTTTGAAGCGGAATGCGGAAAAGGCACATATGTGCGAGCTATTGCCCGCGATATGGGCCGAAAACTCCAGTGTTTCGGCCACGTTTCCGAATTGCGGCGTACCCGCGTTGGGGCATTTTTTGAAACCGATATGATTTCACTGGAAAAACTTGAAGAAATACGCCATAAGGGCGCCGGTCATGAAGAAATGACCAAGTTTCTTCTTCCTGTTGCGACCGCCCTGGACGACATCCCGGAGCAGGCCGTCAACTCCGAAGAAGCGGCGAGGCTGCGAAGCGGTCAAGCCATTATCGTGCGGGGCCGCGATGCACCCATTCTTCACGGAACGGTTCTCGTCACCACCCAAGGGGATCCGGTGGCGTTATGTGATGTGAATCAGGGAATGTTGCAGCCCAAGCGCGTGTTTAATCTGAACTGAGCCGTCCAGTTGGCCGGCTCCTCGAACTAACAGGAGTAACCCGATGTCGATTACACTTGAGCGTAAAGCAGAGCTCATTAAGGAATACGGAACAGTTGAAGGCGACACCGGGTCGCCAGAAGTGCAGGTGGCTATCCTCACCGAGCGCATTAACAACCTGACCGGTCATTTCCAGTCGCACAAGAAAGACAACCATTCCCGCCGTGGCCTTCTCAAAATGGTCTCGCAGCGCCGTAAGCTGCTCGACTATGTGAGGGGCAAAGAAGAGACCCGTTACCAGGATCTCATCAAACGGCTCGGTATCCGCCGTTAAGGAACTGTCTGAACGAATTGAAAATGCAGGCTGGTCTGGGCAATTTCCCGTGCCGGCCTGCATGTTCATGTGAATACCGGCAAGTATTGCCGGGCTCCGGGCGGAGGTCCGTCTTCGGGGCAATAAGACCGAATTCGAGGCAATGGGGCCTTGCGTTCATCGCGCCTAAAAGGAAGCCGTGGATTAGTGATACGGCCATAGGCGCATAAAGGAAAAATAATGTTTGATACACAATCTGTAGAACTCGAATGGGGCGGCCGTCCGCTCAAAATTGAAACGGGCAGAGTTGCCCGTCAGGCCGATGGCGCCGTTATCGTGACCTATGGTGACACCACTGTGATGGCAACTGCTGTTGCTGCACGTTCACCACGTGAAGGAATTGATTTCTTCCCGCTGACAGTGAACTACCAGGAAAAAACCTATGCCGCCGGTAAAATTCCAGGCGGCTTTTTTAAGCGTGAAGGCCGTCCGAGCGAAAAGGAAACACTGGTTTGCCGGTTGATTGACCGTCCGATCCGTCCGCTTTTTGCAAAAGGCTTTAAAAACGAAACCCAGATTATCGCAACCGTGCTTTCGCACGACATGGAAAACGATCCTGATATCGTGGCCCTGGTGGCGACTTCTGCGGCGCTGACCCTTTCCGGTATCCCGTTTATGGGCCCGATTGGTGCAGCACGCGTCGGCTTTATTGAGGGTGAATACGTTCTCAACCCTGAGCTTGACCGGATGGAAGACAGCAATCTTGATCTGGTTGTCGCAGGCACCCAGGACGCGGTGCTCATGGTTGAATCAGAAGCGAGCGAACTTGCAGAAGATGTCATGCTCGGCGCTGTTATGTTTGGACACCGCGAAATGCAACCGGTCATGGATGCAATTATTGACTTGGCAGAACGTGCTGCAAAAGAGCCGCGCGAAGTTATCGTGCCGGACATGTCCAAGTTGACCGCCAAGGTGAGCAAGATTGCCAGCAAGGATCTCAAGGCTGCCTATAAGGAAGCCGACAAGATGACCCGCCAGGACAAAGTGGCGAAAGCTAAAGACAAGGTCATGGCAGAACTCTGCGGTGAGGGTAGTGAAAACGACTCGTCCGAAGTTTCTGGCTGCTTCAAGTCGGTTGAAAAGGAAATCGTTCGCGGCTCGATCATCAAAACCAAAAAACGTATTGATGGCCGCAAGCTCGATGAAGTCCGCCAGATCGACAGCGAAACAGGCATCTTGCCGCGTGCCCATGGTACCGCTCTTTTCACCCGTGGGGAAACCCAGGCATTGGTGGTGACAACACTTGGTACTGGCGAAGATGAGCAATTCATCGACGCGCTTGAAGGCACATATAAAGAAAACTTCCTGCTGCACTACAACTTCCCTCCATTCTCGGTTGGTGAAGTTGGCCGCGTTGGCTTTACCGGCCGCCGTGAAGTTGGCCATGGCAAGCTCGCCTGGCGTGCTCTGCGTGCCGTTCTGCCCTCCAAGGACGAATTCCCTTATACGTTGCGGGTTGTGTCTGAAATCACTGAATCCAACGGATCGTCTTCCATGGCGACCGTCTGCGGTGGCTCATTATCCCTGATGGATGCTGGTGTACCGTTGAAACGGCCAGTGTCCGGCATTGCCATGGGTCTTATCAAGGAAGGCGATGATTTCGCTGTCTTGTCTGACATTCTCGGCGATGAAGATCATCTTGGCGATATGGATTTCAAGGTAGCCGGAACGGAAGAGGGTATTACCTCACTCCAGATGGACATCAAGATTACCGGTATCACGGAAGAGATCATGCAGATCGCTCTCGATCAGGCCAAGGGTGGACGTATGTACATTCTTGCTGAAATGGCCAAAGCATTGACCGAAGCCCGTGCTGAAATGGGCGAGTTTGCACCGCGCATTGAGCAGATCAAGATCCCGGTTGATAAAATCCGTGATGTGATCGGCACAGGCGGCAAGGTGATCCGCCAGATCGTTGAAGAAACCGGCGCTAAAGTGAACGTCGAAGATGACGGCACAGTTAAAGTAGCATCCAATGATGCAGCTTCCATTGAAGCCGCCGTCAGCTGGATTAA
>CAJQND010000177.1 GCA_905479595.1 uncultured Hyphomicrobiales bacterium | reverse complement strand
GCTCTGGCGATTGGTGCGAATGTCGGCACGACTATAACTGCGATAATTGGGGCGATGAGTGCCAACTACCAAGGCAAGCGGCTCGCCGGTGCGCATTTGATATTTAACACAGTGACCGGCCTGATCGCGATCATCTTTATTTCTCAAATTGTGCTTGCGGTAGATTGGGTCAGCGCGAATGTTGGGATTGATGAAAAAAACCACACTCTTAAGCTTGCGGTATTTCACACTTTGTTCAATTTGATTGGTGTGATCGTCATGACACCGTTTGTGGCGCGGTTGGTCCGGTTTTTGGAAAATGTAATGCCAGCCCCACTGCCGTCCATTGTAGAGCCGCGTTTTTTGAACTCGTCAGTTGTGGACTTTCCCGAAACTCTGCTGGCAGCGGTGCACAATGAAGTTCTGCATCTTTATGAGAATGCATTTGAGATCCTCGCTCACGGCATTAGTTTGCATCGCAGCATCATCACTTCGGGTGATGATCTGGAAGCAGAAGTGGGAAGTTCCAAAGAGATCATCAAAGTTGATATTGATGAGCAATATCTGCACAGCATCAAAAGCCTCCATTCGGCTATCGTTGAGTTTTCTGGCAAAGCCCAGGTGAACTTGAACCCGGAGTTCTCAAAACGCCTGTATGAACTGCGGCGTGCGAGCCAGCGGATTGTGCAGGCGGTGAAAGACACAAAGCACCTGCAAAAAAACATTGATCACTACATCGCATCCGATAATGCGGCCATCCGACACGAATACAATATGATCCGGGTGAAAATTGCACGCATTCTGAGACTGATGGAGCTGCTTCGTTTGGGAAATAGCGAAGTCGACGTATTCGACCTTGATGAGAACAAACTGGCCGCAAAAGAAGCCCGGGATGCAACGATCAAAAATCTTGATGCGATGATCAGGACCGAAACGATCACCGCGGAGATGGCGACATCCCTGATGAACGACCTGGCCTATAGCAAATCCATTATCAGTGATTTGACGCGCGCCGGGAACATTCTGTTTGGCGATTCAAATTTCGATCTGCGGGATATGGAAAACATTTTAGGCCTGGAGGATGACGAAATTCGTGATCTGGCCGGAGATAAATCCGAAAAAGTGGCGTGATCGATGGTGCGCTTTATGAAAAGGAATTGAACGATGGGACTGAACAAGATTGTTGACCGGCTTCAAGACCTTCTTGGAACTGACAAAGGTTTAAAGGCAAAACAGATCGAGGCTGTAGAGAAGCTCGTGGAGAAACTTGAAAAGAAAAAAGGGAAGTTTCGAAGCAAACTCGAAGCAGCAAGTGGTGAAAAAGAAATTGCCAAGACCAAGCGCCACCTGAAAGTTTGCAAGGCGCAAATCAAAAAAGGCCAGGCAGCGCTCGAAGCATTGAAGAGCAGTGATGATTGATCCTTTTGAATCAACGTAGCGACGGCTTATCCCCGCCTCTCATCTGTATGGTAATTTCGGGCCTTTTAACCATACAGGGATGCGATCAAAATGGATCAAACCACACTTCTTGGCTTGCCATACATCATGGCTGCCCAGGCCCAAAAACACGTTACCCACAATGAGGCAATCCGGGCGCTTGATGCGCTTGTACATTTGTCGGTGGTCGACCGGGATTTAAACACACCACCAGGTGCACCAACACAAGGAGACCGCTATGTTGTCGCCGCCAACGCCTCAGGCGTGTGGAACGGGCACGATAACGAAATCGCCGCCTATCAGGATGGAGCATGGGTATTTTTCAACCCGAATGAGGGCTGGATTGCATGGGTTTCGGATGAGAATGCGGCAATTGTTTGGGATGGTACATCCTGGCAAGCCTTTGGTGGTGGCGGCGGCGGAGGCGGGGGCGGCATTACCAGCGTTAATCCGATTTCGCTTGTTGGCGTGAATGCGACTGCAGACACCACCAACCGGCTTTCGGTTTCTTCTCCTGCGGTTTTGTTTAACCACGCTGGTAGCGATCATCAGCTCAAAATCAACAAAGCAGGAAATAGCGATACAGCTAGCCTGCTTTATCAAAAGGGTTTTTCGGGTCGCGCAGAAATGGGCCTTACCGGCGATAATGACTTTCATATCAAAGTGAGTTCCAACGGTTCGTCCTGGAACGAAGCGTTGGCGATTAACGGTTCGAGTGGGGAAGTAAGTCTTCCCAACACAGCACCTGCGAAAATTGGCGGGGACTATGGGGGCTCGCAATCGATACCAAACGGCGCTGCAACAAATCTCACGGATATTTCAGTGACGACCAACACGCTGGGAGACAGTACTTACTCCGGCGGAGCAATTACCATTGGCACCAATGATGCCGGCCTGTGGTATTTTGACTTTCAGACCAATATTCCCGGTGCTTCGGCCCTTAAAGGGGCATATATCCTGAAAAACTCCACTCAGCACACGGTTGCACAGTTTGCCAATACATCCGGGTCGGAAGTCCTAAAAGGTGTTGGGGTTATGCAACTGGCTGCAAACGATGTGGTCAAATTTCAAATATATCAGGCTACCGGCTCGAGCCAGAAACCAGACGCAACAACGCGCTTTTTTGGATATCGCATCGGGAACTGATTTTCGAAACCTGCTTTAGTCGTTGTCACTCAACCCCGCGCCGGCGCCTTTGAGGCGGGAGGCCTCGGTTGCGGGGACATAGGTGCGGTGTGCGAAGCGCGCGAGGGTCTGCGATACGCTGGCACTTGGGGCGGCGCGGGTTTTAAATGATGACGTCATGTTAACGGGTGCCACGCAGTGCGAAATTGAGACAATCCCGGCAGATGCGGGGTTAGTTGGGTTTTCGGCATTGGTAAGGGCAAAGGTGCCACCCGCGCATACGATCTCCATGTCTTGCCAACTTACTGCTATTGGATTTGATGCGGTTCCGGCGCCAGCAGCGAACGGCACAAGCAATAGCGGGTAGGCGACATTTTTGAATACGGCTTGTTCACCCCCACAATCAGCAAAATATGCGCCTGAGATGATTGGACACAGATCGCCTGATATCGATGTCCACTGGCCGTCAACGCTCTTCACCGGCGCGAGTTCTGCATATGCCCGCCCGTCATTATGCGCAATCAGGCCCGCGATTGCGTCCAGCCCCGGCAAGCCGTGACATTCCAGCCAAGCAGCAGCGCGTGCTGCCTCTTCCGCCAGACCCCATGGCAGGTATGCGCCGCGTGTGGCTTTTAAAACAGTGCTTTTAACCTCTGAAAGCGACCAACTCATTTATTCTGCTCCCAAAACAGGAAACGACCAGTCATCTGCTTCGCGGTCGGAAAATTCGTCAGGAAAAGGAGCCCCCTGGAACATGTTGATACGCACCCAGCGGTCAGAGCGCGGATCGAACTTTGTTGCTCCAAAAAATGCCAGCTTGCAGCGCAAGAGATCGATTGCCAGCATATCAGACGCGATCAGATTGCTGCGGATTTCTGCATATGGAAGTTGCGCTGCTATTTGCGCCCTGCGGAGGACATGGCGATGTTCAGGGTGATTGAGTGCGAACATCGCGAGCGGTGTATCATCAGGTTCTGCTGCCAGGTCATGTGCCAGCCGCTTGGCATCGCGGCCAATGGCCAGAGGGGACTCAAGGTCGGCACCCTCTTCTTCAGCCCGCTCGCCCAGGCGCGGTTCAAGTTTTTCCTCAGAAACATACCAAAACCGTGCGCAGGCATCCGGGGCGTCAAAATCTGTTTCCAATGCCCAGCCATATTTAGACTTCAGAATTTCGCGCATTTGCCCGCAGGGCATCGTACCGTCAAT
>CAJQND010000176.1 GCA_905479595.1 uncultured Hyphomicrobiales bacterium | reverse complement strand
CCTGCTGAACCAGCTCATTGAACGATCCGGTGTCGCGCATACCTGCAACTCGGGCAAGGTTGCGGCTATTGTCAGAACGCCCGGCAAGACAGGTCACGACATCATACCCGTGTTCACCTAGTGCCCGACCGACCCCGTGACCCATGTCGCCGGGCATCAAAACCGCGATTGTTTTTGGTTCAGTATCCAATGGCGCAGCCATCCTTGCGTGGGTCGGAACCCCCGGTCAAAACACCTTCTTCCCAGTCAATCCAGATCGCTTGGGAGCCGCCAACCGGTTTTTCCGCCAAGGCGACACGGTGGCCGCGGGCGCGCAATTCGTCCTTGATGGCATCGGGAACAGTATCTTCAACTTCGACTTCTCCGGTGAACGGGTCGACCATGAAACGCGGGCAGTCCATGGCTTCCTGAATATCGAGGCCATAATCGAAGAAGCGCGTTAGGAATTGCATGTGTCCAAATGCCTGGTATTCCCCACCCATAACCCCAAACGGCATGACAACCTTATCGTCTTTCGCCACCATGCCTGGAATGATTGTGTGCAATGGCCGTTTTCCACCGGCAATGCAATTTGGGCTTGCCGGATCAAGTGAAAAGCCAAGGCCGCGATTGTGCAGCACAACGCCGGATCCAGGTGCAGTCAAGCCGCTGCCAAAGGTCCAGAATACAGTATTGATGAGGCTGCACGCATTGCGGTCTTTGTCGACAACACTGATATAAACCGTGTCCTTATGGCGTGGCAGGTCGACATCGACAGGCGGTTCATTTGCCTTGGCCGGATCAATGGCTGCGCGCAAGCTGGCAGCGTATTCGGCAGACAGGATTTGTTCCATCGGCACGTCAGCGAAAGCCGGATCGGCCAAATACAAGTGACGCGTCTGGTAGGCGAGCCGGCAGGCTTCCAACTCCTGATGCATGCGATCTGCAGTGATCGGATCATCCCCGTTGCGCTCTAACCCGCTCATGATATTCAGCAGTAACAACGCGATGATGCCCTGACCGTTTGGTGGGCATTCAAACACCTGGTAACCACGGAAATCGGTTGAGATGGGCGCAACATAAGTGCCCTCGACGGCGGCAAAGTCTTCGAGCGTGTGCAACCCGCCTTTGGATTGGAGATAGCTCACAATGTCTTGCGCCACCGCGCCGCGATAGAACGCATCGCGGCCATTGTCTGCCACTGCCTGAAGCGTTGCGGCCAGTTCCGACTGGCGGTGCATTTGGCCAATAGCAGGCACTTTCCCGTCTTTCAGGAAAATTCTTGCAGTACTTTCTTCCGCCTTCAACAAATCTATTGAGGAGGCGAAATCCCGGTGGACACGCGAGGATATCGGATAACCGTCCCGGGCATAGCCGATTGCCGGGCCAAGAAGTTCGCCAAACGGCATGCGGCCATGGTCATTGTTTAACCGGCTCCAGGCATCAATTGCCGAAGGTACCGTCACTGCGTGTGGTGAATTGCGGGCAAACTCATCAATGCCGGCATTCTTGTAATAATCCACCGATGCGGCGGCGGGTGCGCGGCCAGAGCCATTTAAAGCCACGATATCTGTGCTGCCCAAGGGCGAAAACAAACAAAAACAATCGCCGCCAATTCCCGTCGAGCCGGGTTCCACAACGCATTGCACCGCACATGCTGCGATGGCTCCATCGACGGCATTACCGCCAGCCTTCAAGACATCAATCGCTGCCTGGCTGGCAAGGGGGTGTGATGTACAGGCCATTCCATTGGGCGCATGGACCGGGGAACGGCCAGGCAATTCGAGGTTTCTCATTTCGTAGTCTCCGGCAACGCAGCAACGCGGCAAGGGCATTGCGCTTGTGTTGTTTGGCATATCTCTAACGTGTTTTGCGGCATTTTACACACATAAACTCAACCCGGTGCCGGATTGCAAATTATGGGGCTATTTTCCTTGCGTATACACTGATGGGCAGGCTAAATCGCGCAACCCGGTTGAGATTTTGCACCCGGAAATGGCGGCAATTTATGTGGACAGTTGAAATTCTGGTGCTTGTAACCGCCACTTTTCTGATTGGCGGGGCCATCAAGGGCATTATTGGCCTTGGCCTGCCAGTGGTGGCACTGGCGTTTATGGCTCCGGTTCTGGGTCTGGAACAAGCTATGGGGATCATGCTGGTTCCATGCGTGCTGACCAATGTTTGGCAGGCAGTAACCGGGCCAGATTTTATGGGACTGCTTCGCCGTTTGTGGACCTTTTTGGTAGCCTCGCTCGCGGGGACCTGGTTCGGGGTCTCTGTACTGGCGAAAACCGGTGGCGGGGTGCTGATAGGGGTGCTTGGGCTTTTGTTATGCGCCTATTCGGTGATGAGCGTGATGCGTCCTCAAATTCCTCCGCCAGGACCACGCGAGAAAATTCTATCGCCCATTGCCGGCGGGCTTGGTGGTGTCATGTTCGGCATGGCGGGTATGTTTATTATCCCGGGCATATTGTATTTGCAGGCGCTCGGACTGAACCGCAACGCCCTGGTTCAGGCGATGGGGATGACCTTCGTTACCATCTCGTCGGGCCTGAGTTTTTCGTTCATTTCGCATGGCCTGCTTTCTGCAGACACTGCACTGTTGTCTGCCTGCGCGCTTGTCCCCACTATTATTGGTCTTGTGCTTGGCCAGAGAGTCCGCCATGCGGTATCTGAAGAGCAGTTCCGCCGCGCGTTTTTCATTGGTCTGTTCTTTTTCGGGCTCTATATGTTGGTCCGCACATTGTTATAGAGCACAGGAGTATTCATGGGATCTGACCTTAAGTTGGCGATTGCCGGGCTTGGTGCCATTGGCATGAAAGTGGCGCGTGCGGTTGATGCAGGTGATGTGCCGGGGGTCTCTCTGGTTGCTGTATCGGCCAATGACCTGGGGCGGGCCCGTGAAAGGGTTTCTGAATTTTCAATTCCCCCGGAAGTTGCTCCATTGGGTAGTCTTGCAAGGGTTGCCGACATCATCGTTGAATGCGCGCCTGCTGCGGTGTTTCATGAAGTTGCAGGTCCGGCGATCGAAAATGGCCGCACTTTACTGCCGCTTTCGGTTGGTGCGTTGTTGAACCATGTTGATTTGGTTGAGCGGGCGCGAGAAACGGGCGCCAGGATTGTTGTGCCCACCGGCGCGCTTATCGGCCTCGATACGGTTCGCGCCATGGCTGTTGGCACAATCACGCAAGTAAAACTGATAACCCGAAAACCGCCGCGCGGTCTTGCTGGTGCGCCGCATCTGGTTGAAAATAAAATTGAAATTGAAAACCTGAACGAAGCTAAATGCGTATTTTCGGGCAGCGCGCGCGAGGCAGCGATTGGCTTTCCTGCCAACGTGAATGTTGCTGCAGCACTGGCGCTGGCGGGCATCGGGGCGGACAGAACTTCAGTGGAGGTTTGGGCCGACCCGGCGATTGACCGCAATATTCAGTCGGTGGCAATACGTTCTGATTCAGGTGAAGCAACAATGGTGATGAACAATATCCCGTCGGATGAAAATCCGCGCACGGGCAGAATTGTTGCCAATAGCGTAATCGCTACATTACGCCGTTTCACTGCACCACTCATTGCTGGGACATGAC
>CAJQND010000175.1 GCA_905479595.1 uncultured Hyphomicrobiales bacterium | reverse complement strand
GGATCGGTAGGGCATCCATATCCGCGCGGAGGCCAATGCTGCGCTGGCCTTTGCCACGCTGAAGAACGCCAACAACACCAGTTTGCCCCACGCCGCGATGTACCTCGACGCCAAAGCTTGTCAGCAGATCTGCGACCCGGCCTGAAGTGTAGCGTTCTTCGAAGCCTAATTCTGGGTGCTGGTGAAATTCATGTCGCCAACCTGCCATCACATCGCGCAGGCCGTCAGCCTTCATCCTTGATGCCACCATGTATTCCTCCAACAGAATTCTGCCCGCATGCGATCAGTTTCACGCCCGCTCATCCGTCAGAAGACTACACGGAACTTGGGGCATTGTTTCAAGCATTTTACGGTTCGGCATTGATCAGGACCGGATAGTCATTCTCCCACACCGTCAACGACCATGGCTTCCAGTGAAGAGCCGGATTGCCGCAGTTTTATCAATGGTTGGAATGCTTCCGACTCCCAAAAATTATTTGCATGGGTTCGGGATGGAAATTCGAGGATAAACGTTGCATCGGGAAGCGCTTCTTCGCCTTCCAACAAACCAGGGTTTCCACCCCGGACGAGAAAATGACCACCGTGCTCCTCAATGAGTGATGGGACTTTCGAAAAATACTCTTGCATCCATTCCTGAGATTGAATTTTCATGCGCCCAACTATGTAGGATTTCATTGCATTTCTCCCTGTTCTTCCAGCTCAAATTAACGTCAGAAGTGCGTTTGCAGCGATGTAGGCCCCTAAGGCGAACAATGCGACGAAAAACACTTTTCGGAAGGTTGCTTCCGGCAGGCGTTTGCGAATTCTCTGTCCGATGACCATTCCACCAATGGCTGGAATCACACCAATCGCCGAAAGCAGACCAAGGCGCGGAGACAACAGATCATTGTGACCAAGAGCAATCGCAAGGGCGATGGTTGAGACAGTGAACAAGATCCCCATTGCCTGAACAAGGGCATCGCGCGGTAGGCCAATTGCCTGGAGAAACATAACGCCTGGCACGGCGAATGAACCGGTCATGCCGGTCAGTATGCCGTTTATAGTGCCGAGCAATGCGCCAACCCAGGCTTCATGTTGGGGAGGTATTGAGAGGCGGACGCCTGCCAGATTTACCAGGGCATAGGTGACCAGCAACGCGCCCAGCAGCGCCGAAAGCAAAGACAGGTCAACTCTGGTAAGGGCGATTGCACCAATCCAAACCGTAATGGTGGCCATTATAATGAACGGCCAGATGCGCTTAAGAATGGCACCGGCATTGCCGCCAGCGAGCGCTTGCCAGACATTTGTCACAAGTGACGGCACCAGCAAAAGCGCTATGGCCTGCGGGAGACCGAGAGCAACCGTCAGGATGGCGAGGCTAACTGTCGGCAAGCCAAGACCGATCACGCCCTTGACCGTTCCAGCCAAAACGAATGTAGCGAAAATCGTTACCAGAACGAGTGTGTCCATCACCCGACTTTATCACGGCTGTGTCCCAAGCAAAAAAGCTTTCGATGAATCGAGCCAAGAACTGTCATCCGACGAGGGACACGCAAGGAATTCCCTTGGTCCACAACCTATTCCATTTGACCTGGAAGCCAGGTCACGATGGAGGGGTAGAGGTAGATCAGAACGACATTGAGCAGAATTACGCCGACGAACGGTATCACCCCATAGACGATTTGTTTCATTGGCACATCGCCACTGATCCCTCGAAGTACAAAAAGGATGATACCAACCGGCGGCGTGATCATGCCCACCTCGATCATCAGTACCAGCGCGATGCCGAACCAGATTGGATCAAACCCGAGCGCGGTCACAATTGGATACGCAACGGGCAGGGTCATTAACATCATCGAAATCGGATCAATGAACATGCCAAGCACGATGTAGATCATCGCGATGATTGCCATGACGATCCACGGCGAAAACTCCACCGCCTGAACCTCCGCAACCAAACTTACGGGCAGGCGAAGGGCGTCAAATACCCAACTCAAAATGGACGCGCCAACAACGATCAAAAGAAGGAACGACGTCACCTTGACGGTTTCCAGGGCGGTTTCAGTGAGCATGTGCCAGCTGAACTTGCCTCGTTGCACGCAGAGAAGAAGGGCGATAACCGCCCCAATGCCACCGGCTTCGGTGGGGGTTGCCACGCCGAGGTAAAGCGAGCCCAAAACAAAGGCAATCAGGACCAGGAACGGCAAAACACCGATCGTTCCCTTAAATTTTTCGGGAAGAGTGTATTTCTGCCCCTGCGGCGCAGCTCCTTTGACCGTGATCGACCAAACAAAGACTGCAGCCATAAAGGAGGCCATTAAAAGTATACCCGGTACAATGCCTGCGATGAACAATACGGTGATCGGTGCGCCGACAGTTGTGCCATAAATGATCATCGCAATGCTGGGTGGGATGAGGATGCCCAACGTCCCTCCTGCTGCAATGACCCCGTAGGTGAGTTGCGGGCTATAACCGCGTTTAATCATCTCTGGGCAGGCAACGCCACCCATCGTCGCTGCCGTTGCCAGGCTTGAACCGGACACAGCAGCGAAAATGCCACACGCGCCGATACTGGCATGGGCAATGCCACCGGGTGTCTGGCCAAACCACCGCCTTAGGGCATCGAACATCTCGGTCGTCACGCCGCTGCGCAACAACAGACCACCCATGAGGACGAACATTGGAATCGCCGTCAACGTAAAGGAGTTGATGGCGTTCCACGACCGTTCGGCCAGCAACGACAATTGCGGCTGCGGGAACAGGAAGTACAACCCCATCATTCCAACGATGCCAAGTGCGAGGGAAATCTTCACACCAATGAGAAGAAAGACGAGCATTGCCAGGACAAGCAGAAGTCCGACTGGCAACAAAGGCATGCCACGGCCCCAGTAAAACAAACAGGCCACGGTGCCCATGAACACAACAAAGGTGAGGGCCATTCGGGCACGGCTCCATGCCCAAACGGCGATGGTGACCGCAGCAGCAATGCTGATGCTACCCCAGTCAAAATGAGTTGCCATGGCTGGAACCGGGTATGGCCCGAGAACAGTTAAAACCACTATCAGAGAACCAAAAACGAAAGGAACAACCCACCAGATCAACGGTTTGCGAGGCGCAGAAAGCCGATTGATATCGGCGAGGATCGCGAGGGTGAAGAGGCAATACCCTAATGAAACAAAGAGCTCTGGCACCCATTGCGGCGTTGCCAGCAGGCCCCAGTTTCGCGTGTCGTTGATATATTCCTGATAGTTGAATGAAACCATCTGCCAAGTGGCAAAAACGACAAAGAACAACCCAATCCAATGGGTGAGGAGTTCCAGCTTCAGGCGGATGGGTTCTGGCAGATAGCCAAGCAATAGTTCTACTTGAATATGGCTACCTTCTTTTTGCGCGTAGGCCAGACCTACAAATGTGATGCCCAGCAGCAAATAGGTGGAGTACTCGTTCACCCAGACGGTCGGTTCATTAAAAACGTAGCGGGAAATCACTTCAAAGCAGACAAACAACACAATTACCAGCAGCGCGAGCGCACTTGCCATGCCAGAATATTTCGACAGGCAATCAACAAAATCAGAAAACCGCGCCCCGCCGCTGTCTACCGGCCCATTTTTTGTTCTGTCAGAAACCTGTTTCATTCCCATACCCTTAGCACCGCGCCTGCCCGAAATCTGGCGCTATGACTGAGATTCAAACCTTACCTTTGAATTATAAGATTGTCATACAATATTTATGCTGATACGCTTTTGATGCAATTTCGCGATTGTATAACGGGCGAGGGACAGAAAACGATGCTCACTTGCTGAATGAGTGGTGCCAAAAAAAAACTGGATGCAGGACTCGCGCAGACCGGATGGCACGCAAGCGGAAGATCGAAATTACCTGCCCGTTTGAAGGTCAAAATCAGGGGTTAACAGGAGAAAAACCATGAAAAAACTGTATCTCGTTTTCATCAGCTTCTTTATGTCGATATCGGCGGCTGCGGTTCATGCTCAGGAGGTTGACCTGACAATGGTCATGATCCCCGGGCCGGGCTCGACATATTCGCAAGCGGTGTTATCGGTTCCTGAGCGCATCAAGAAAGCGACTGGTGGCCGGGTCAATATCACGATCAACAATTCACTGGTTAAAGGCACACAGTTGGCGCCTTCGGTGCGTGATGGCCGTGCACAGATGTCGGCGGTTTTGCATCCATACCTTAGTTCTGGCGATCCGCGCATGGGGCTGCCACATCTGCCCGGGTTGATTGAGAATATTGAAGAGTACAAATTTGTCTGGGATGCGTTCTACGGCAAGATGCTTGCGGATGTCTGGCTGGAAAAATGGAACAGTGTCGTTCTGGCTGAAGGGGCATTTTGTACGCAGAACCTGTGGTCCAAAACCCCCATTCAAACCATCGAAGATTTCAAGGGTAAGAAGATCCGGGTGAACAATACCGAATCTGCCCAATTGCTAAACGCTCTGGGGGCAAAGCCTACACCTATCGCCTGGGGCGAGATTCCCTCAGCTCTTGAACGTGGCCTTATCGACGGTATCATGTCGGCAAGTTGCGCTGGATATCAACATGGTTTCGGACGCGTAACGAAATATCTCCAAAACTGGAAGACCGGTCCTATCGTGGGCTGGGCCATTCTGGTCAACAAAGATGTGTGGGCCAAGGTTCCTGCTGATCTGCAGAAAATGATCAAGGATGAGATGTTGGCATTGCAGGAAGAAAGCTTCCATTCTTACTATGCATATCAGAGCGAAATGCAGAAGAAGATTGAAGCTGATGGAGCCCAGTTTTGGGTGGCACCAGACGCCAAACTCAAAGAGTTGTTCGTGCCGCAATATACCGATGCTGTCTACAACACATGGTATGAGCGCTCAGACAAGCTTGGCATTGACGGCAAGGCTTTGGTTGAACGGACCCGTAAAGTCCTGGGTAAGTAACTCAACCATTGCTCAAAAAAATGAGCCGGAGGTTTTCAAACCTGGCGAGCGGCCATGTTGAACCTCCGGCTCCCTAATTTTGATGGGCAGATTAAAATCCTTCGATTACGATCTTGCCTTTGGCCTTGCCCGTTTCGATCAGACGATGCGCCTCGCGAAGATTGGCTGCATTGATCGGTGAGAGAACTTGGCTGACGGTCGTGCGCATACGGTCTGCATCGATCTCAGCGGCGACCCACGTCAACAAGTTGTGCTGTTCGATCATGTCGGGTGTCTGATGCATTGATCTGGCGAACATGAATTCCCAATGCAGGCTTGCTGCCTTCTTCTTCATTGTATCCATCGGCATAGGAAGATTGGTGTCGTCGATGGTGACAATGCCGCCCTGTGGGCGGATCAATTCTACGGCAGTTTCCCAATGGCGCATGTCGTTGAAGATCGCGACATGATCAACATGCTGCATGCCGAGTTCGCGAACCTGCGCAACCATGTCCTCGCGGTGGTTTACGACATGATCTGCACCCAGCTCTTTTACCCACTCAATTGTCTCTGGCCGTGACGCGGTGGCAATCACAACCAACCCGGCGTGCTTGGCGAGCTGGATGCCAATCGAGCCAACTCCGCCGCCGCCACCGATAATCAAAATGGATTGCCCTCTATCGGCTCCATCCCGGTCGATGCCGAGGCGGTCAAAAAATGCCTCATAGGCAGTGATCGTTGTAAGCGGAAGTGCCGCTGCCTCGGCATGACTTAGAGATTTCGGCTTGTGGCCAACAATACGCTCATCGATGATTTGAAACTCGGAGTTACAGCCCGCACGCGTAATATCACCTGCATACCAGACGTCATCGCCCGGTTTGAAAAGGCTAACCTCATCACCGACGGCATCAACAATGCCGCTTGCATCCCAGCCGATAACCCGTGGTTCATCTTCAACCACACCCTGTTTGCCACCGAGACCTGCACGCACTTTTGTATCGACCGGATTGACGGCGATCGCTTGCACTGAAATCAATACATCGTGGCCAGTTGGTGTTGGTTTTGGCAGGTCGACATCAAGAAATGAATCGGGTTTCTCGACCGGTAAATATTGCGTAAGAGCGACTGCTTTCATCAGAAATCTCCGTTGTTTGGTTTGTCATGCGAATTTCGTCATTTCGCTCATTGTGAACGCTTCGTCAGCACCATCAGTTGCTAACATGTAGGCTGCAAGAAGTGGAGCGCTACGTTTGAAAATTCGAATGTCGTTTCAGGGGCAAAGTGGGGTCGCGTTAAGAGAATGCGCGTTTCGTATTTGGCGGCCATGTCTTCTTGTTCTCTCGTTCGACGCGAAAACTATTCAAGGTCCGGATTTGACCGGAGGCTTGAGACCATGAAATCTACAAATGAACGCGTTTTTGCTGAAACCATGCTCCCTTCCTGATGCAACACATGGACTGGTATGGGAGGCAATGCAAAATCGGTAAGAATGGCCTGCATCGATCCGTCTGCAATGTAGGGGGCGACCTGGTAAGATAATAGCCGTGAAATACCATTTCCTGACGCCACCATTTCAATTACCGCATCGTTGGTGTTCATTCGCACTTGTGGTTCCAGCTGGATAGAACATTGCTCACCATCTTCTCGGTATGGCCAGTCGTGAAAATCGGATGTTGCCACCGATTTGACGATCCTGTGAGAACTCAGTTCTTTGGGGTGCAGGGGCGTTCCATGTTCTGCAAGGTAACTCGTTGAAGCGAACATCACCTGGCGCACAAAACCGCACCGCACTGCAGTCAAAGTTGAATCCGGCAGCTCGCCAATCCGAATGGCGGCATCCATGCCTTCATCCATCAGGTTGACGACACGATCCACAAAAAGCGTGTGCGCTGAAACTTGTGCATGCAACTTGAGATACGCTGCCAGAATTGGTGTCACAAACATTTTTCCAAACAGTACCGGCGCTGTGATCCGCAACTCACCTTGCGGTGTTGCGTGCGAGCCAATGGCTGCCAGTTCGGCTTCTTCAAGATCAACGAGTATGCGCCTGCCGTCTTCAAGGAACCTCTTACCAGCTTCCGTCAAACGCAGCGACCTTGTGGTGCGCACGAACAATCGCGTTCCAAGTTCGTTTTCCAGCATGGAAACCGCGCGGGTTACAGAAGGTGGCGACATGTTCAATTTGCGCGCTGCAGACGCAAATCCCTTGCAGTCTGCAACTTCAATGAAAACCTGAATGGCGTGGAATTTATTCACTTATTATTCCATTTTTTAGAATTATAAGTTTTAAATTATACGTATTCTATTGTTTTGTGAAATTAATTATCTTTCCTTCATCGCACATTTGGAGGAACAAACAATGCCACGCGCTTTTGCTGAAATCAGCTTTACCCCAACAGTCCGGGACATTCAGAGCCAGCAGGGATCAGCCGACGGGTATGCCAAGTTTTTGGAACCGGAGGCAGATCGCGGAGATAAAATTGGCCCGGCGGAAGCGGAATTCATTTCCCGTATGGATGGGTTTTTCCAGGCGTCGGTTTCAAATGCCGGGTGGCCTTATGTGCAGTTCCGCGGTGGCCCAAAAGGGTTTGTAAAAGTTCTCGATGGAAAAACCATCGCCTACGCGGACTTTAGAGGTAATCGCCAATATCTGAGCGCCGGTAACCTTACAGATAACGAACGGGTTTCGCTCATTCTGGTTGATTACCCAAACCGCAGGCGTCTCAAAGTCTGGGGACGGGCACAATTGATCGCGGCACAGGACGATCCTGACTTGCTTGAGCGATTACACGATAAATCCTACCGCGCTGTGCCAGAACGCGCTGTGGTCATCACCATTGAGGCACTGGACTGGAACTGCCCTGCGCACATTCCCCAGCGCATGACCCTGG
>CAJQND010000174.1 GCA_905479595.1 uncultured Hyphomicrobiales bacterium | reverse complement strand
CTGCAAAGCTGTGGATTTGCCCTAGGCGCTGACGTCAGACAATGTTTTAACGAACTTTCGTATTTCATCCAGGCGTTCAAAACACACTACGGATGCACCGCGCGTCAGTGGCGCTACAAAGTCCATCACCATTAGGGTTAGGGTTAGTTTTGAGTCCTAACTCTAACTTTCCAAACTTCGGGCAATTTCCTGGATGACTTTCCAGGCGAATTGCACGTCGTCTCTGGTGGCTTGAAACTGTCCTGACTGGAAACGGATAACGTATTGGTCGTTATGGCGCGTCTGGGTAAGGTATATCCGACCGTCATCATTTATGGCCTGGAGCAGGCGCTCGTTCAGGGCGTCTGCATCTTGTGTGTTTGCCGGCAGGTAGCGGAAGCTGAACAAGGACAGTACGGGTTGGGTTGTTAGTTCGAAGTTTTCGTGCGCATTGATTTCATCTGCCAGTTCCTGCGACCAGGCCACATGGTTGCGGATCATGGTGCGCAGACCTTCCAACCCATAAGCGCGCAACACAAACCATAGCTTGAGCGCACGAAAGCGTCTTCCCAGTGGCACTGACCATTCTGAATAGTCGATGATGCCATCGCGCCCGCCGGTTTTCAGAAATTCCGGCTGGATGGCCAAGGTGCGGGTCAGGTCTTGCGGGCTGCGCACCAAGTGGGCGCTGCAATCAAAGTTCACGCCGAGCCATTTATGCGGGTTAAATGTGATGCTGTCGGCGCGCTCGGCACCGGCAAACATATGGCGAAACTCCGGGCAGATCATTGCAGAGCCTGCCCATGCTGCAACAACATGCACATAAAGTCCGAAACGTTCTGCGACATCACAAATCGCGGAAATGTCGTCGCTGGCCCCGGTGCTGGTTGAGCCGGTCAGCGCAATAATCCCAGCCGGGATGAGCCCGGCATCAAGATCGTTCTGAATGGCCGTCGCCAATGCGCCGGTGTCAGCCGCCTGGTCAGGCCCGTCAGAGGATATTTTGACAAGATTGTCTTCTCCGATCCCGGCGATACGCACGGCCTTGTCGATGGAGGAATGGCCATGGGCTGAACAGTAAATTCGCAACTGGGAATGGTTTGCCAGTCCAGCGCTGTTGCCCTGCCAGTCCAGGGCGCGCTCGCGCATGGTGAGCACGGCACATAGGGTTGCCGAAGACGCACTGTCCTGGATAACACCGCAAAACCCTTCCGGCAGACCGATAGCCTGGCGCAGCCAGTCCATCGTAACCGTTTCCAGTTCTGTAGCTGCCGGTGAGGTCTGCCACAACATGCATTGGGCAGCCAGGCTCGCAGTGAGAAATTCCGCCACAACAGATGGCGGACTGGCGTTTGCAGGAAAATAGGCAAAGAAGCGCGGGTGTTGCCAATGGGTCATGCCGGGAACAATGATTTTTTCAAAGTCGTCAAAAATTGCCGCCATGTCCTGAGCGTGCTCTGGCGGGTTGGTAGGGATTTGGCGGGCAATATCGCCAGGCATAACCTGGGCGCGAACCGGTTTATCCCTGATATTGGCAAAATGATCTGCTGACCAGTCCGCGGCGCGTCGCGCCCATGTGCGAAAATCAATCATTATTATGTCCTGATCCTAGTGAGCAATAATTGGCTGCGCCTTCAAAACGGGTTCCGTCGTCTCTGTGCCTTCAAAAGCAGAGCCTTCTTCAAACCATGATTGTGGGGCTGGCGTTCCCCACAGGGTCTGTCTCTGGGTATCGGTGAGTGACCAGCGGATAGGCTCCAAATCCGGGTCTACGGTGAGGTAATCGCTGGCGTAAAGCTCGATGCGGTGGCCGTCGGGGTCGCGGATATAGAGGAAGAATGCGTTGGAGATGCCGTGTCGTCCAGGCCCGCGTTCCATGCTCGCGAGGTATCCGGTGGTCGACATGACATCGCAAAGGTGAATGATGTTCATCGCGCTGGGGGCGAAATAGGCAGTGTGGTGCATACGCGGGCCAATGCCGTTGGTGAACGCCATATCGTGAACGCCACCTTTGCGGTGCATCCACGCGGCCCAGATTTTCGCATCATCGCCATCGGTCTCCGTATACTCGGTCATGCGGAAGCCAATTTCGTTATAGAAATCAATCGAGCCCTGCACGTCTGAGGCAAAGCAATTGAAATGATCGAGGCGCAAAGGGTGGGCACCCTTGTACATCCCGTATTTCTGCATAAGCGGAGCGGCCTGGTCCATTTTGAAATAGAATTCAAGTTTGCTGCCCCAAGGGTCGCTGGCCAGTAATGTGCGGCCCTGATAAGGCATTTCGGCCCATTCTGCCTCAAGCTGGCGGGCAGTGAAAAAATCGTATGCCTTATCCAGATCGTCCTCGCTGGCGAGCTTGAAGGCCAGCCTGCGACACAGACCAGGCGTATTGGATTTTTCAATCACCAGAGAATGGTGCTGGCGTTCTTCCATTCCGCGAAGATAAAGCGCTGAGCCGTCATCATCGGTAACGTTAAGGCCGAGAATGTCTTCATACAATGCGCGGCTGGCGGATAGATCGCTGCCAAGCAGCCGGGCGTAGCTGCAGCGCACGATATTAAAGGGTGGTTCGAAATTTGGTATTGGGACTGGCATAATTATTTCCCCGTGATGCCTAGTTTTGGAATGGCGTGGGCACCCATGGCAAGCGCGATATTTTTCTGTTCCATGTAGAATTCAAACGAATAGTCGCCACCATCACGGCCAATTCCGCTGGCTTTCATGCCGCCAAATGGTGTGGGCAAATGGCGAACATTCTCTGAGTTCACCCAAATCATGCCCGCCTCGAGGCTATGCGCCATGCGCAAGCCACGCGCCATATCACCGGTCCAGACATATCCTGTCAGGCCGTAGTCTACAGCGTTGGCGATCTCCAGTGCTTCTTCCTCGCTATCAAATGGAATGGCGGTAAGTACAGGGCCAAAGACTTCTTCATTGGCAATCCGCATGGTTTGGTTGGCGTCAGCAAACAAGGTCGGCTCAACATAGTTTCCCTCACCTTCAACTTGTTTGCCGCCAGCGGCCACGCGCGCACCTTCTGCCGGTGCGGACTGGAAGTAGCTTTTGACCTTCTCCAGGTGTCTCGGGTGGATGAGGGGGCCAAGCTCTGTCGTGCTGTCGAGCGGATGGCCAACTTTAACGGCCTTGGCGCGAGCGGTGATTTTTTCGACTACTTCTGCATAGATATTTCGCTGGATCAGCACCCGGCTGGATGAGGTGCAGCGTTCCCCATTGAGCGAGTAGATCATGAACACCGCTGCATCAATGGCGCGGTCCAGATCGGCATCATCAAAGATGATCACCGGGTTCTTGCCGCCCAACTCAAAATGCACCCGCTTTAACGTTTCCGCGCCCTGGGCCATAATTTTCGAGCCGGTAGAGCTTTCGCCGATAAAGGCGATTGCCTTGATCGCTTTATGTTTCGTCAGCGCAACCCCTGCCTCCTCGCCAAAGCCGTGGACTGTATTGGCGACACCGGCGGGCAGGCCTGCATCAAACATGATTTCTGCCATCAGCGACGCGGTCACGGGTGACCATTCCGCTGGCTTGTGGACGATGGTGCATCCAGCCGCTAAAGCAGGTGCGATTTTCCAGCTCGACAGCATGAATGGTGTGTTCCACGGGGTGATGATGCCGACCGGTCCAATGGGTTGGCGAACTGTATAGTTCATGTGGCTCGCGGTGGGCATCGACAAACCGTTTTGTGCATCTAGTGCCCGGTCAGCAAAGAAGCGGAAGTTCTCAGCTGCCCGTAGCGGTGCTTTCTTCATGAAACGCAGTGGCTGGCCAGAGTCATAGCTTTCCAGAAGTGCTATTTCTTCAGCCCGCGCGACGATTGCATCAGCGATAGCGTGGAGGATTTCACGCCGTTTGGCACCAGAAGTGGCCGCCCAATCTGGAAATGCCTCGGCGGCACATTTTGCTGCAATGTCAATATCTTGCGCAGTTCCACGCGCGACCGCACAAAACGCAGAATTGTCGATTGGTGTCGTCGCCTCGAAGGTTGCGTTGTCGGTGCTTTCCACCCGCCTGCCATTAATAAAATGACTGATACCATGGTTACGGACCGGCTCCAGATATTGCTCTAACTGTTCAAGATTTGTTGCCAGATCACTCATGATTTTGCCTCGAGTTTCTTGTGAATATTGTTTTTCTTCCACGTGTTCGTCTCAACTATCTCTAACGACAAGGCGAGGGGGATTTGCGCGAACAACTGTTCTGTAACTTTGGTGAGCGCTGCGAAAATAACGTCGCCAGCGCGCTTCTTTGTGTCTTCATCTCGGCCATGCCCGATGCGAGCGCAAATATGGATGAAACCATTATCTGGTGCCTTGTCCGCGATGGCATAAACACTGTGTTTAACAGCGCGGGTGCGTGTGCCGCCGAGCGGGAATACACCGGTGCTTATTGCGGCGTCATGCACCGTGTCAACCAATGCTGCAATATCGAGATCAGGCGTGAGATTTGCTGAATACTCTATCGTAATGTGGGGCATTGTTGCTTGCTTTCCAACTCATTCACATGTTATTGTTAACATGTTAAATAAAATGAATCAACAAGGCGCTATGTGATGATCACGCTTGATAAGGATTTTCTGACCGGCTCAATGCCACCCATTATTACGCCATTCAAAGGCGGGGCTGTGGATCATGGCGCCTTTGCTGATCTGGTGGAATTCCAGATCACAAAAGGCACCCATGGCATCTTGGTAAATGGCACCACGGCGGAGCCATCAAGCCTGACAGTTGAAGAACGCAACCGCCAGGTGGATATTGCCGTTGAAGTAACTGCGGGCCGGGTGCCAGTGGTGGCAGCGACGGGGTCGCAATCACTGGCTGAAACACAAGCACTCACGGATCATGCGGTAAACGCAGGCGCGGACGCTTTGCTGATTGTCACGCCCTATTATTGCAAACCGCCGCAGCGTGGCCTTGTGACCTACTATCTTGAGGTGATGAAGGGTCATGACCTGCCGTGGATGATCTATCATATTCCAGGCCGTACGGCGGTTTCCGTTTCTCTGCCAACACTGCGCGAACTTTCACAAAAATCCCCAAATTTCATCGGCATGAAACATGCGGTGAACGATCTTGGGTTTGTTACTGAATGCTTCGGTGAATTTGGGGATGATTTCCGTATCTTTGTCGGCTTGGAAGAGTTGAGCTTTCCGATGATGGCAATTGGTGCGCACGGGTTGATGAATGCAGTCGGCAATTTGCGCCCGGGTGTTCTGGTGGAGTTGTGCGAGGCTGTGTGGCGCAGTGACCTTGGCGAAGCACGCCGTTTGCATCAGCAACTTTTGGAAATCAATCAATCGGTATTTTACGACACCAACCCGATCCCGATTAAATACATGATGAAGAAGCTTGGTATTATTCCGGCAAATGAGCATCGCTTGCCCATGGTTCCTGCGACAGCTGAATTGGAACACCGCCTTGACGCGGTATTGCAACGCGCCGGATTATTGGGGAGTGCAAGCGCATGAAACTTCTGTCTTATGAGATAAATGGCGAAACTTCATGGGGAGCAGTGAAAGGTGAGGGCGTGGTTGATCTGGGCGATCTCCATCCAAACCTTATGCACGCCATTGAAGGTGACCCGGATACCATTGGTAAAGCGATTGAAGAGCGCGAGGCCAATTATCGGCTTGGCGATATCGCATTTCTTCCGCCGCTCGGGGCACCTGGTAAAATATTCTGCGTCGGTGTGAATTACCGCAACCGAAATGCGGAATATAAGGATGGCTCGGACGAACCGCCTTATCCGAGCTTGTTCATGCGCACGCCGGGGTCACTTACCGGACATGATCAGGAAATTTTGAGGCCGCCGGAATCTGAACAATTCGACTATGAAGGCGAGATCGTCATGATCATCGGCAAGGCCGGTAGACGGATCAAACCGGAAAACGCCGCAGAACATGTTTTCGGCCTCACCTTGATGAATGAAGGCTCAATTCGCGACTGGCTGCGCCACGGGAAATTCAATGTCACGCAAGGTAAGAATTTTGAAAAATCCGGCTCTGTCGGCCCATGGATCGTTACCAGCGATGAAACAGGACCGTTCGATCAGCTCACAGTTACGACCGAAGTGAATGGTGAACAGCGCCAGAACGGGAATACCGGCGATCTGATGTTCCCGTTTTCAAGAATTATCGAATACGTCTCCACATTCGCGGAACTTCTGCCGGGCGATATGATCGCGACCGGTACTCCACCAGGTGCAGGCGCGCGTTTTGATCCACCAAAATACCTCAAACCTGGTGATGTGGTGGAGGTGGCAAGTCCGCAAATTGGTGTTCTGCGCAACCAGGTCGCAGATGAAACGGTGAGTTGATCTCCATGCGCCCGCTTGATCAGTCATTGCCCATGAAATTGCTGAAGGCGCGCGAAGCGGTAATGGAGCGCTTTCGTCCCCATTTGCACGCCCATGGGGTGACGGAGCAACAATGGCGGGTGCTGCGTGGATTGGCCGAACACGGTGAGCTGGATGCGGGTGCGTTGGCGCGGTTGGTAACGCTGAAAATGCCATCCGTTTCGCGAATTCTAAATGATCTTGAGGCGCGTGATTTGATTTCAAAGTCACGCTCGTCAAAAGATCTAAGGCTGGTGAATGTTGCAATTACAACGACCGGCCACAGTCTTTTTCAAAAGATGGCGCAGGATTCGGCAAAACCCTATGCAGAAATCGAGCAAGCCGTTGGCAAGAAAAATTATGATCAATTGATGCGCCAGCTTGACGAGTTGCTGGCAGCCCTTAAGGTGCGTTAAATATTTGTGGTGAAAATTAAATTGATTCTGAGGTTTGATTTGAAAACTTTTAAAAGGTCCAATTTCCTTTACGCAATAATCTTTTTTCCGTGATGATAATACTGACGCCTACTGCGCGGGCTCAACAGGCAGCGCCTAGTAAGGTTCCAACCGAAACCTATAAGGATTGGAATGTGAAGTGTGTGACTTCAACGCCGGCAGGGACGCCGGTGCGTCAGTGTTTTCTGAGCCAAGGTCTCTACATCGTCGTCCGTGAAGAATTTTCATCACATTGATTTTGCTTGAGTATCAGACTTAATCAAGTATTCGATATTGCAAGTTTTCGGCTCGCACAGGATAGTTTTCTTGCAATTTGTGTGGCGGGTATTTGTGTGATTCACTGGTCCAAATGATGATTTGGAGGGTGATATGAAGCCGAAGGAACCGATAGAGAGTGGCCAGCACGACATGTTTCGTTCAAGGCTCGATCAGATCATCGATATGGGCCACGAGAAGGTGGTTTTGGCCAGGGTGATTGACTGGCAGTTTCTGTCAGAAAAATGCGGCGAGAACTATACCGACAGGCCGGGGCACCCACCACTGACAACACGGTTGATGGCGGGCATCCACATTCTCAAATATGCTGATAACCTTTCCGATGAGGAGCTGTGCGCCAGGTGGGTGGAGAACCCGTATTATCAGTTCTTTTGCGGTGAGGAATTCTTCTTGCATGAGTTGCCATTTGACCGCTCTTCGATGACCAGATGGCGCCAGCGCATGGGTGAGGAGAAGCTGCAGTCCCTGTTGCAGGAAAGCTTATGTGTTGCGGTAAAGTTGGGAGCAGCCAGACCATCCGACTTTACCAAAGTCATCGTCGACACCACCGTTCAGGAGAAGAATGTCGCATTTCCCACCGATGCCAAGCTCTGCCACAAGGCACGTGAGCGGCTGGTCAAACTGGCAAAGGATCACTGTATCAAACTGCGCCAGTCCTACAAGCGTGTCGGCAAGAATGCGCTGATCATGCAGCAGCGTTATGCCCATGCAAAGCAGTTCAAACGGGCAGGCAAGAAACTCAGGACGCTTAAAACCTACCTTGGCCGTACCATTCGTGACATTCGCCGCAAGATCAAGGGCAACAAGGAACTGGAAGGCGCCTTTCTGCGGCCCCTGTGGCTGGCCGGGCGGGTGATGACCCAGAAGCCCCGCGATGCAATCCCAAAGAAGGTTTATTCCCTGCATGCTCCTGAGGTCGAATGCATCGGTAAGGGAAAGGCGCACAAACCATGGGAGTTTGGCGTCAAGGCATCAATCGCCACGACACTTAATCGCTGCAAGGGCGGTCAGTTCGCCATCCATGCCAAAGCATTGCCAGGAAAACCGTATGACGGGCATACACTTGCCACCGTCATTCCCGAGATCGAACAAATCACCGGCGCGACCCTCAAACGCATTCTTGCAGATGCCGGATACAGAGGTCACAACGCGCCCTTAAGCCACAAGTTCGGTGTCTTTACCGCAGGCCAGAAACGAAGGGTCACACCCGCCATCAAACGCCAGATGAAACGCCGCTCTGCCGTTGAACCGGTGATTGGCCATATCAAATCTGGCCACCGCATGAACCGCAATTACCTCGACCACACCAAAGGCGATGCCATCAACCCAATCCTTGCCGCAGTTGGCTACAACTTCCGCCTGATCCTCAAGTGGATTAAGGCTCTTTGGCGCAAATTCTGGATCGTGTGGATGGTCAATCATTCAGCCAATATTGGGTAGTTCACGTTCGACACATTAGCACCTTCATCCGCTAGTCGTTGAATGTCGCCCTTGAGTGCACGTGCTGTCCGGCTGGTATTGCTGATTATCTTTTTCCACTTTGAGAAGCCAGAGGCCTTTTCATTCAATCTCTCGCGCTGGAAAGCACAATAGATCAAAGAGTTCATGGTGGTAAATAGGATTTCATCAAAAAGGCCTTGAAAACAGATAACCCTATAACTCATAATGGAATCGCTTTTAAATTTAGCAGAGAGAACTAACGCCATGAGAAATCAAATAGTCGCAGCTGCTTTCGCTGTATTTGTTTTTGCAACCCCCGCATCAGCTAGCAATTGTGGCGTTGATTTCCAACACGCTTACGAAAAGGGCGTCAATAATGGGCGTGCCGAT
>CAJQND010000173.1 GCA_905479595.1 uncultured Hyphomicrobiales bacterium | reverse complement strand
TGCTCTCGACACAGATGGGGCGCTGATTTTGAAAAAAGACAATGGAGAAACGTCGCGCATTCTTGCTGGCGATGTTTTCTTCCCAACATGATGGATACGTTTCGCATATGACTTCAAAAGATCTGGTTTTTTTGCCCCTGGGCGGTGCCGGCGAGATTGGCATGAATCTCTATCTCTATGGCTATGGACCAGCCCATCAGCGGCGATGGCTGATTGTCGATATGGGGGTCAAGTTTGGCGATGAACGCGATCCCGGCATTGATATTGTATTGCCGGATATTCAGTTCATTGAAAGCGAACGTGCCAACCTTGAAGGCATTGTGCTGACGCATGCCCACGAAGACCATTTCGGTGGTATTTCGTGGTTGTGGGAGCGACTTGGATGCCCGGTTTATGCGTCGCCTTTTGCGGCTGAATTGCTGCGCTTGCGGTTGTTGGAGCGCAACCTTGACGAAGAATTCCCCCTCAATATTGTTCAGCCTGGCAGCACAATTGAGCTTGGGCCATTTGAGGTTGAGTTTGTTTCTGTCGCCCATTCGATCCCGGAGCCTAATGCCCTGGCAATCAAGACTGGTGCAGGCACGGTGGTGCACTCAGGCGACTGGAAAATCGACCATCATGATGTGACCGACGGTGCCATCGATGAAAACCGCCTGCGAGAAATTGGCAAAGAAGGGGTGCGCGCGCTGATTTGCGATTCCACCAATGCCACTCGCGAAGGCTCATCCATCTCAGAAGAAGAAGTGGCAGCAAACCTTGCCAGCATCATTGCCAATTCCAAGGGGCGTGTGGCAGTGACGACTTTTGCATCCAATGTGGCGCGCCTGGATGCTGTGGCAAAGGCAACCTACGCAGCAGGGCGTCATCTGGTTGTGGCTGGCCGCTCTATGTACCGGATCATTTCTGCAGCCCGCGCGACCGGATATCTCAAGGGCGTCCATGAAGTGCTGGCGGAAGAAGAGTTTGGGTTTCTGCCACCTGAAAAAGTGGTTTGCCTGTGTACCGGCTCGCAGGGCGAAGAACGCGCCGCGCTGGCGCGTATTGCTTCGGATAATCATCGCAACATCACCCTTGAAGAAGGTGACACGGTCATTTTTTCTTCCAAGACCATTCCCGGAAATGAAAAATCCGTATCGGGACTGATGAACGCATTAGCTGGACAGGGAGTAGAAATTATCACCCTGGATGATGCCATGGTGCACACGTCTGGCCATCCGCGAAAAGAAGAATTGCGCCAGATGTATTCATGGCTGAAGCCAGAGCTTCTTGTGCCTATGCACGGGGAGATGTTGCATCTTCAGGAACATGCGAAATTTGCCATTAGTTGCGGCATTCCAGAAACCTGTGTGGCGGTGAATGGCGAGATGGTGCGCTTGTCGCCAGGACCGGGAGAAATCATCGATAACGCACCTGCTGGCCGTTTGCATGTGGATGGCAAACTATTTGTATCAGCAGAAGGGGGACCCGCCCGGGCGCGGAGGAAGCTTTCTGTTTCTGGTGCCGTCTCTGTGTCAATCGTCATCGACAATCGTGGTGATCTGGCCGCAGAACCTCAAGCTGAGTTTTTTGGCGCGCCAGAAGAAGATGGTGATGGAGTAGTGCTTGAAGACGCTGTGCTGGACACGGTGGAAGAGGTATTCTTTGAAATGCCTGTAAAAGCACGAAAATCTCCAGAAACTGTAGCGGAAGCAATCCGTCGTGCGGTGCGCCGGGAGTGCTCAATGCGCTGGGGAAAAAAACCCGATTGCCGGGTAATTGTGCATAAGGTTTAGGGTGTTTTCCGACTCACATAAATCGGCTATTTTCCGTCGATGAGCGAGCTTACCACACCACCGTCTTCAGACGGCTCACAGTCGATCAACCTGCGCGACGCGCTGGAAGAACGCTATCTGGCCTATGCCTTGTCCACAATTATGCATCGGGCGCTGCCTGATGTGCGCGATGGCCTGAAGCCGGTCCACCGGCGGCTGTTATACGCCATGCGCCAGCTCAAGCTTAATCCAGAACAGGGATTTAAGAAGTGCGCCCGCGTTGTCGGCGACGTGATCGGCAAATACCACCCGCACGGGGACCAGTCTGTCTATGACGCGCTTGTGCGGCTCGCCCAGGAATTTGCGGTGCGATACCCTCTTGTCGATGGCCAGGGTAATTTCGGCAACGTCGACGGCGATAACGCTGCCGCCATGCGATATACCGAAGCGCGGCTTACTGCTGTTGCCATGGCGCTGCTTGATGGTATTGACGAAGACACTGTCGATTTTCGCGAAACCTATGATGGTGAGGAATCAGAACCGATTGTTCTGCCAGGCGCATTTCCCAACCTGCTTGCCAATGGATCGACCGGCATCGCAGTGGGTATGGCAACGTCCATTCCACCACATAATGCGGCGGAGTTATGTGATGCTGCCTTGCATCTCATCAAGTTCCCCAACGCCGGCATCACCAAGCTGGTGGAGTTTGTGCCAGGGCCAGATTTTCCGACCGGTGGCATCATTATCGATGACCAGGATTCGATCACGGAGGCATATCGGACCGGGCGTGGCGGTTTTAGAGTGCGCGCGCGATGGGAAATGGAAGAACTTGGCCGGGGTATGTGGCAGATCGTGGTCACAGAAATTCCCTATCAGGTACAGAAGGGCCGGTTGATAGAGAAAACCGCAGAATTGCTGCAAGCGCGCAAACTTCCGCTGCTTGGCGATATTCGCGATGAAAGCGCTGAAGACATCCGCCTGGTGCTGGAGCCAAAATCGCGAACGGTCGATCCGCTTTTGCTGATGGAATCGATGTTCAAGACCACCGACCTTGAAACCCGCATTTCGCTGAATATGAATGTGCTGTCCAAAGGGCTGGTGCCAAACGTTTTGTCTTTGCGCGATGTGCTGCGGCAATGGCTTGACCACCGCAAAGATGTTTTGGTGCGCCGCTCCACCTACCGGCTGGAGAAGATCGCCCACCGCCTGGAAATGCTGGGCGGTTATCTGATTGCCTATCTCAACCTCGATGAAGTGATCCGTATCATTCGTGAGGAAGATGAGCCCAAGAAAGAGCTCATGGCAACTTTTTCTCTTAGTGATGTGCAAGCTGAAGCCATTCTCAATATGCGCCTGCGTTCCTTGCGCAAACTTGAGGAAATGGAGATCCGCACTGAACACGATGCACTCACTGAAGAGCAAGTTGGCCTAAATACATTACTTGCCTCAGACGAAATGCAGTGGGCGCAAATTTCAGATGATATTCGCGCGACCCGCGACCGGTTTGGCAAGAAAACCGATCTCGGCCGCCGCCGCACGGATTTTGCAGAAGCCCCTCAAGGAGATTTCGACCTTGATGCTGCGATGATCGAAAAAGAGCCAGTGACAATTGTTTGCTCCGAAAAGGGCTGGATACGCACCATGAAAGGCCATCTCGCAGATTTTGATGGACTTTCCTACAAGGACGGTGACAAGGCGCGCTTCACATTGCATGCAGAAACCACCGATAAAGTGATTGTGCTGTCATCATCGGGCAAGTTCTTTACCCTCGGGGCCGATAAGCTACCCGGCGGACGTGGCCACGGCGAGCCGTTGCGTTTGATGGTTGATATTGAAGCCACGGACGAGATCATATCTCTCAATGTCCACAAAGCTGGCACAAAAATGATTGTTGCTTCATCTGATGGGCGTGGTTTCGTTGTCAGCGAAGATGATGTGATTGCCAATACCCGAAAAGGCAAACAAGTTCTCAACGTCAAACTGCCGGTTGAAGCGCACGCTTGCCACCGCATAGCAGAGGGCGATGATCACGTGGCGGTAGTGGGGGAAAACCGCAAATTGCTGCTGTTTGCGTTGGACGATTTGCCGGAAATGACCCGTGGGCGCGGCAACAAGCTTCAAAACTACCGCGATGGTGGATTGGCAGATGTGAAGACTTTCCAGATTGCCAATGGTCTGACCTGGCAATATTCGTCGGGCCGCATCTGGACAGTTACCGATTTGCGTGACTGGATTGGCAAACGTGCCCAGGCAGGCCGGTTGCCACCGAAGGGTTTTCCGCGAAATAACCGGTTTTCATAAGTCTCGTCGGTCAAAGAAATGCTAGCCTTGCGTGCAGGGTCAGCTATGCTATCGGGCAAGCAAGAAAGCCTTTTCACTTCAATCATATGCACATAACCGGGAGAGTAATATGACGCGCAAAATTCAAATGACTAAAGCCGGTGGCCCTGAGGTTATGCAAATGGTCGATGTGGACGTGCCACCGCCGGGCGCTGGCGAAGTGCAAATTCGCCATACTGCCATTGGGCTGAACTTTATCGACACCTATCACCGCTCTGGGCTCTACCCTTTGCCAATGCCGTGCGGGCTCGGGCTTGAGGCTGCCGGCGTTGTGGAAGTGGTTGGGGAAGGGGTGACAGAAATTTCTGAAGGCGACAGAGTTGCTTATGGCGCAGGCCCGATTGGGGCATATTCTGAAAAGCGCAACATTCCTGCTGGCCGCCTGGTGAAGCTGGCGGACAATGTTGACGATGAAACCGCTGCTGCCATGATGTTAAAGGGAATGACCGTGCGATATTTGTTGCGCGAAACCTATGAAGTGCAACCCGGCGACACGATACTCCTTCATGCCGTTGCTGGCGGCGTCGGGCTTATCGCCTGCCAGTGGGCCAAGGCTTTGGGCGCAACTGTGATCGGCACTACCAGTTCACCGGAAAAAGCAGCGCTTGCCACCGAACATGGCTGCGATCATGTGATCAACTATACCCATGAGGATGTGGCCGCCCGCGTGCGCGAAATCACCGATGGGGCAGGGGTGCCGGTTGTTTATGACGGCGTAGGTGCAGCAACGATCAATGCCTCCCTTGATAGTTTGGCACCGCGTGGGGTGCTTGCAAGTTTCGGCAATGCATCCGGTCCCGTGGTCAATTTTGATCTCGGTCTGCTTGCAGCGAAAGGTTCGCTCTATATCACCCGGCCATCACTCATGACTTATGTGGCATCTGATGATGCGTTGCAGGCGAACGCCCGCGATCTGATGGATGTGCTGGCCAACGGCAAGGTGAAGATTTCGATTAATCAGCGCTATCCGCTCGAAGATGTGCAACAGGCCCATCAAGCCCTGGAAGCTGGCAAGACTACTGGATCAACGGTTCTGCTGCCTTAGGCAGCCGGGCAGGATTTGACATTAACGTTGGTGAGCGCACGCCAGCCCGAAGAACAACTGGTTTTCTGACATACAAACCGTGCCAATTCAGGTGCGGTGACTGCATGGGCCAGATCGAGGTGTCGTCCCGAACTGTCTGACAGCGTACTGACCACCATGCCGGACAGTTGACCTGATTCGTTGAAAACCGGCCCGCCTGATTCGCCCTTACGGGTCTGGAGTTTCAACACCATTGCGTCAGGATAGCCGAAGCCCTGATACGAAACCGGTCGGCCAAAGCTCATCGATGAAACTTCGCCAATGCGCGCCGTGTCGCCAGTGGCACGAGGTTTGCCAAGAGAAAAAATTGCCTGGCCACGCGCCAGACAGGGCTGGCCAGTTGGCTGCACAGGGCGGGCACTACCCATTCCCCTTAGTTTTATCAAGGCGGTGTCTGTTGATTTTTTCACAGCGACGACTTTGCCCAGATACGTTCTGCCATCGGGACCACGGGCCTCAACGATATAACCTTCTTTTACCGCAACATGACCTGCGGTCAGTACATAGCCAGATGGATCGATGATAAAGCCCGATCCGGATGTAACTGATTCCTGGAGTTCGTTTTGCGATAAACGGTCTTTTTTAGCCGATTTTGTGACGACCAGCGTTACGTAAGAAGGTCCGGTCTTCTGTAAAAGATTATCGATTGATCTGCTAAGCGCGCCAGAAGACGTCGATGCGGTTGGCGTCATGGTGACGTTAATCACGCGCGGTTCACCGGACGAGGTTACACACCCCGCCAGGGCCATCCCTGCAAATGCTAGAACCGCGAATTGTTTCACCTTGCCTCCAGAGCAGCCTTTAACGGCTGTAATGCATCTCCGTAACGTTTCCATTTGCCAACCGAGTTTGCGTTAATCGGCTGTCGAGCCTGCCATGCACTGGCTGTTGCAATCGATCTGTCAACGTTTTGCGGATTAATACTATCACTATTAAAACTAAGTCCGCAAAAATCACTAAGTGCCCGTGCATGAGAATCAGGATCGTGCACCAGCTTTTCATAATCCACAATATGTATAGAATGTGGCGAATTCTCAAGCCAATGCGACATAATTCGTTCGTGAGCGCGATATGCCACAGCCAGGGCTTCCAGGTCATACGCATAATGCAGGCCAGAATGAAAATGCTGCTCGTAACATGACAGGCAGTTGTCCATCGCATCGCGCCGGCAATAAATGATCTTTGCTCCAGGTAGCAACCACGTGATCAGACCAACATTAGCATAGTTTCCCGGCAGTTTATCGGTCACAAAACGGGTGCCGTTTCCAGCAGCGAGCATTTCATCATACAAAAGCTTACCTTGTTGGGCGGCCCAGGCTGCGTCCTTTTCAATTACCGAACCTGGAAATCCTGGCAATTGATTGTTGAACTGACGAACCATGTTGCGTTCACCGCCAGCAAAGACATCTTCGTAAGAGGCCAGCATGGTTTCCACCAGTGTGGTGCCGGAGCGCGGCATACCGACAATGAAGACCGGCCCTTCACGTCCATCACCTTGGCCTTGACGCGCGTGCATGAAATCACGTGAAAACGTTTCTGCAAGCGTATCCATCATGGCGGTGTGTTGTTCGCCATCAAATGGATGGTTTGAAAATGCCAGTTCATTGGCAGTCTTTAGAGCTGCAAAAGCGTCATCTAGATTATCATTGCGTAAAAGCTGATAGAGCGAAAAATTCGCTTTGACCCGCTGATCCTTTGGCGCATTCGGACCTGCGAGCGCACGCAGGGCGGGTTCATCCTCCGCCCGTAATCGCCGAATCAAGGAAAGCTTCTCGAGGGATATTGCCTTGTCGTTATCGATTGCAAATGCCGCCCGGAAGTGGGTTTCAGCACCGTCAAAATCGCCAATGCTCATGAGGGCGGAACCTTGCGCCAAATGGGAGGTGAGGGGATCTGCGCCTGCTTCCGCCAGTTTTTCTGCCAGGCTAACAGCTTCGCGGCCACGTTCGGTGTAGATGAGTGTGTTGATCCAATCGAGTGCGTTTTCTCTGCTTATAGACCCGAGGCGGCTGGCTTTGTCGAAGGTTTCAGCGGCATCTTCCCAATGCTCAAGCCGGTAGAATAATGTTGCGAGATTGATGGTGTAGGTGAAATTCGTGGGATCTGCCTTCAGTGCGCGCTTGTAACTTTCAATTCCCAGCAAAGCGTCACCTTGCGTGATCTGCATCAAAGCCAGGAGTGCGGCAATCTCCGGGTCGTTGGGGGATATTTCAGCAGCGAGCTCGATGTTTTTGCGCGCGTTTTCCATGTCCTCAAGATTGCGTTGCGTCTCGGCAAGCAAATAGAGTGCATCCGCATCGCGGGAATTTGTCAACTCGCAGGCGCGTTCAAAATGTGCCAGTGCCTCATCATGACGGTTATTCACACGCAATATTTCGCCAAGATTGATGTAAATGGCGGGATCATTGGGGGTGAGCCTTTGCGCTTTCATTAACAGCTTGCGCGCTGTCACCGGTGAGCCGTGCTGCGCCTCGAATACCGCGTACTCAATCAGTGTTTGCGGGTCTGGTCGTTTGCCCAATGCAGCTTTATAAGCTTTGCGTGCAGAACCCGTTCGCCCGGCCTGTGCCAGCGAGCGGGCCTGTTCAAGCGGATTGGTATAAGGTGGCATTGGGTGTTTCCAAGTGGTTTACGTGGCGGCATCTTGCCGGGTTAGCCTTATAAATCAAGGTGGAACATCGTCGCCAGACGGGTTAGTTTTGTTTGAACCTGATATTTTGCCGACCAGGAAGAAGAATTCAACGTAACGTGATATAAAGATTGTCCTTAGATCATATGGCGTGGATATTCCAGAATGCATAAAAGAACACAAGCGCTAAAGCCTGGGGAAGAATGAAAAATAAGAAATCCAAAAAATCGGAGAATGTGAGTTCTCGACGCGGTGGTGGTTTGGGTGCGCTCAAACGTTTGGGCATTGGCTGGTTCTGGCCGGTGTTTGGCTTTTGCGCGGTTTTAATCCTGTCATGGCTCATCCACGTTGAAAGCGGATACTGGTCCAATAAGCTCGAAGCCAATCTTGCCAAACAGGCAGGCCCGATATCTTCTTTTGGTGAGGTTGTGGTGCATGGGCGCGATATCGAGCTGCGCGGCTCAGTGCCAAGCGAAGAAACCAAAGCCCAACTGGAGGCCGCCGCCCGGCAAACCAGAGGCGTGCGCAAAGTCACCAGTGCGTTGGAAGTTTTTGCCCCAGCTGAGACTGCGCCAGCGCCTGATCCCAAGCTTGTGGTTTTTGCGCCTAAGGTGCGGCCATACCGTGGTTCGAACCGCCGTCCGTCCATTCAAGGTTCCTGGCCCCACGGAAGTGCTGGAACATTACAGGTTAAACTTGCAGGGCGAACCTATGTGCAAGGTGAGAGCAAGGCGCTTGCGGTCGCCGGTGGGCGGTTTACGCTGACCCCTGACAGTGACCTTGCAGACGGAAAGTATGACATAGAGGTTGCTGTAAAGCTTTCAGATGGCGTGCTGCGCGATAAAACTCGTGGTGAAGTGACCATTGATGGAACCCCGCCTGAACAGCCTACTGTGGGAGTATTTGTCGGCATAAGCGAGGAGCTCCCCGTCCGTGGATCATGGGATGTTGGAGACGGAGAAACCCTTGAAGTTAAGCTGGACAACAAAACCTATATACTCGGGCAAAGCCCTTCGTTTGTTTCTGATAGCGCCGGAAACTGGACACTTGTTCCTCATGGTGGTCTGAAGCCAGGCATATACGATGTCGTGGTTCGATCGACGGATCAATACGGGAACGTCTCGACAGATGTTTCTGAAAACGAACTTGTCATTGGAAATGTCGCCTCGTCAACGCAGGTAAAACCTCAGACTCCAGGCGGCGTTCGGCCTATTGCGATGGGGCAGTGGGGTGGCGGTGCCGGGCAGACATTTGAAGTTGTTCTTGATGGTAAAACCTACCGTTTGGGTGTCGACGAGGAGTTGACCTCAGATGGGGAGGGAAGCTGGTTCCTTTCACCGGATATTGATATCGCTGACGGGGAATATGAGCTCACAATCCGCGCAATTGGCGCAGATGGTCCCAATAAAATTTTCTCCACTACCCGCAAGGTGGTGATTGATAAAAGCTCGCCCGCGCCGCCAAAGGTGGAAACATATTCAGGTTTTGAAAGCCCATCCCAGATTGCCGGTACCTGGGATGAAAAAGAGGCTGTAAGCCTGGTTGTATCAGTGGCCGGTAAACGTGCCGTGCTGGGAGAGGATGAAGCGCTCACCACAAATGGAGCGGGAAAATGGTTGTTCAAACTGGATGATCCGCTTGACCCCGGCAATCACGATGTACTGGTTGTTAGCTCTGATGCGGCGGGCAATGCATCTGAAGATCAAACTTTGGCGGAGATTTCGATCAAGCCACGCGAAGAAGCGAAATTGCCACAATGGTACGCGGTCCTGGATGATGGGGGTGTTGTTTTGCATGGCACCATTCCAAATGACATCGATCAGGACGAACTGGCGCGCCACGTAGGCAAGAAATTGCCAAATGCACAAATCTCTGACCGTACGGAGCAAGCATTGAATGCTGGCGAGGAGGGGTGGTTCAAGGCAGCGGCTCTCGGCCTTGACCAACTCACTCGACTAAATGTTGGAAGTGTGCAGCTGCAAGGAAAAAGCCTGACGGTAATTGGCGATGCCAAGAACAAAACCGATGCCGAGAAAATCAAAAGCGATGTTGAAACACGACTGCCAAAGGGCTTTGAGGCTTCGTTCTCACTGACCGCAAATTCCGGCCCGGATGCGGTTGAGTGCCAGGAAAAAATAAATGCAATCATGGCAGGTAAATCGATCCGGTTTGTAACTGGCACGGCAGAACTTGCTAAAGCATCCGTGCCATTGCTGAAAAAACTCTCTGACGTCGCAAAGCTCTGCCGCCAGCGCGTTATCGAAATTGCCGGGCATACAGATTCAAGCGGTAGTGTTGATGCAAACCTCAAGCTGAGTCAGCAGCGGGCAAAAGCAGTGGCCGAATTTTTTGCGAGTGAAACTCCTGATGGGCTATCACTCAACCCGGTAGGATTTGGCGAAACCCGTCCAATAGCCTCAAACAAAACGCTGGCTGGGCGAAAAAAGAATAGACGGATCGAGTTTCTGGTAATGCCATAGCAATTGCATGGCAGCAAAAGGACAGAGAAAAAGAGATGTTCGATTTTAATCAACTTACGGCATATGCCGTTGATATCAGCTTCTGGCTCGCGGCGAGCGGTGTCGTCGGGTTTTTATCTGGATGGTTCTATTGCGGGCCAAAAGGCTGGTCGCGGTAACAAACAGGATTGCAGAAATTGGGACACTTATTCTTTGAACATTTCCTGCTGCTTTTGGGGGTGTTTATTATCGGGCTCATCTTGGGTGTTGTCGCCAAGTTGTTGTTACGGCGTAAAGCGCGCGTGGGGCAAAGCGCTGTATCAATCGCGGAACCGGACTTAGTGGCAGTCGAGGACGATGAAGCTATTCACGAGCTTGAAGAACTGGAAATTGAAACAACTGCATTTGGGCTTGAAGAACCGCGCGGCGGGATCGCCGACGACCTTACCCGGATCAGCGGCATTGGCCCAAAAATAAATGGCCTGTTGAACGAACTCGGTGTTTTCCACTTCGACCAGATCGCCGGGTGGAACTCAGCAGAAATTACCGGTGTGGATGAAATCCTCAACTTCAAGGGCCGCATCATCAGGGAAGACTGGGTCGGTCAGGCCAAAGCTTTGGTCAGCGAAGGCTAGGGTCAGGACCCTAAGTTTTTCTGGGTTCAACGCCGGGTTCTGCTGCATCGGCACGTTTTAGCAATTCTGCAATTGAGGCAAGCGCTTCTGGTTCATCAAGAAACGGCACATGCCCCCTGTCGTTGACCGTGGTTGCGAGCAGGTCAGGTTTTTCTTTCAGCATTCGATCAACCGTTTTGGCGGAGAGAATATCTGAATGTTCACCGCGTAAAACCAGAACCGGGCGGTTTTTCAGCGCCTTGAATTGCGGCCATAAAGTCGGCAATTCACTCGTTGTCAATTCGTCATGGCTGGCAAATGTTTTGCGCAGATTCTTGTCGTAATCGCCGAATGGAAACCCGTTTTTTTCAATATATGTGCGGCGTGCCCAGGTCATCCACTCGTCGTCCGAGAGGGTGTTGAAGCCGCGATTGATCGACTTCATCAGATAAACGGCATCTTCCCAGTTTTGGGCTTTGGGCGTCACACCCAGG
>CAJQND010000172.1 GCA_905479595.1 uncultured Hyphomicrobiales bacterium | reverse complement strand
CATACTTTTCCAGAAGTTCCGGTTTGCCCATGCCGTCTTCGACATGTTTGACCATTGCCTTGTCTTTGGGGCCGAAGATTTTATAGAGGTTTTTAATTCTGACTTTTGGCTCAGACATCGTGGCCTCCTTCGCGGTGCTTTTGCAGCCGCATTCCGTATTTCTGCGACACCCGGTCGAAGATGATGGCCAGACCAACAATAGCCAGGCCGTTGAAAATCCCAAGAGCCAGATACTGGTTCTGGATTGATTGCAGCACCGGCATGCCAAGCCCGCGCACCCCGATCATCGAGGCAATCACCACCATGGCCAGCGCCATCATAATGGTCTGGTTGATCCCGGCGAAAATATTCGGCAAGGCAAGCGGTATTTGCACGTCAAACAGCTTCTGCCGGGAACTGGAACCAAAGGCATCCGCCGCCTCCAGGATGTCTTTATCCACCAGGCGTATTCCCAGATTAGTTAACCTTACGATGGGTGGCAGAGCGTAGATACACACCGCCATGAGGCCCGGCACCTTGCCGAGACCAAGCAAAATCACCACCGGCAGCAAGTATACGAAGATCGGAATGGTTTGCATGACATCGAGAATTGGCGTGATTACCGCCTGCATCCGGTCAGAGCGCGCCATGAGAATGCCAACTGGGATGCCGATCAGGACACATAACAATGTGGCGACCGAAACGAGGGCCACTGTCGACATGGTATCTTTCCACATGCCCATGTAGCCGATAAGCAGGAACGCAAATGCAGTACCGAGAGCGAGCTTCCAACTGCGCGATCCGAGATAGGCAAGCCCAGAAGCAATTGCAATGAAAACTGGCCAGGGGGTGGCAAGTAATAGTTGTTCAAACCACACCAGGAAGTAGAGCAGTGGGTCAAAAAAATTCTCGATTGCCTCACCATACGTGCGTGAAAAATCTTTGAAGGTGAAATCAATTCCCTTTTTCAGATCGCGAAGGTCCTGGCGGTCCATTGCTGGAAATTCTGTTAGAAAGCTCATGGTTTGAATTCCTTCTTGAGAGTGCTGTTCATTCCTTTTGAATGACTCTCGGCCTTTTGGCGGGGGCAAACAAAACGCCCGCCTGGAGATTATGCGAAAAGGCCCGCCGAAATAAACCGGCGGGCCTCATCACTCTCTGAAGACGATCAGAGTGCAGCTTTCACTTTTGCTGCGACTTCTGGTGAAACCCACTGGGTCCACAGGCCTTCATGTTTTTTCAGGAACTCGATTGCGGCATCGCCACCTTGTGCCTGCTCCGCTTCCATATAGACCAGCATCTCATTCATGATGGGGCCTGGATAGATACGCTTGGAGAGATAGTCGAGGGCCTCACCGCCGCGTTTTTTGAAGCTTTCGGTAACAACCGTGTGTACTTCAGAATTGGTCCACGCGGATGGTTTCGGATCGTTACATTCCTGTTCAGCCTTCACGATGCAGCCATCCCAGTTTTCCTTGCCAGCGAATGGTACGCCGAAAGGTATAAGCTTCATTTTGTATTTGCCGATAATCGCAGTTGGTGCCCAATAGTAACCAAACCAAGGTTTCTTGCGATCATTTGCCTTGATGAGTGAACCATCAAGACCTGCTTGTGAACCTGGATCAACCAGTACCCAACCCTTCTTTTCCATTTCGAATGCACGGAAAAGATTGATATTGGAAAGCTGACACCCCCACCCTGCCGGGCAGCCAATGAACTCACCCTTTGAAGGGTCTTCCTTGGCAGGGAACAGTTCCGGGTGTGCAAGAATATCGAGAACGGTTTTCAGTTCCGGGTGTTTTTCTGCTGTATAGGATGGAATCCACCAGCCTTCACCAAGTTCTGTAATCGGTCCATTCAGGACAGAATGCAGCCGGCCTTCATCAACGGCTTTGGCGAGCGGTTCACGAACCGCGTTAACCCACAACTCGCCAGCAACTTCCGGCTGGCCCTTTTCGTTCATGGACGCAAATGTTGTCGTCGTCGCACCAGCGATGAGCTCAATTTTGCAGCCATAGCCTTTTTCCATGATGAACGCGTCGACATTCGCCATCAATGTTGCAGATGGCCAGTTCATATCAGCCATGGATACGGTGCCGCACTCAGCCTGGGCTGTGCTCGACATCGAAAAAATGGCCGCGCTTGCCGCGAGGCCCAATAGTAACTTCTTCATAGTGTCTCCTCCCTTTATTATTGAAGACAGTTTAAGTCTTCCTGCAGGAGAAAAGCAAATTGCCTTACTCCAGCGCTAATTTTTATACGCATTCGCGTGATTTTTATGCACAGAACCCTGTGTTACCGGGGCAGGCCTGCAAAGGCTAACATGCGAAATTTATGAGCCCAACCCCATAAAACGACGCAAATTCGCGTTTTTATGACGAAAAAATCCGTATTTTGTCTGAGAGTGAAAAGAATGTTGCATTCATGCCGATGTGGCAAGGGTTTCGAATCGGGCCGCCAGTTCATCTGTGGGCAGGTTTCCTGCTAACCCAATGGCAACCACCCGAAGACCATGGGTAGTCACACCGGGTGCCGGTGTGATGTTGATGTGCCGACCAGCGGTATGAAACTCCACAGGCTCAGGCGTGCTGTTTGCAACTCCCTTGAGCCGTAATATTCCAGTTGGCAGGTTCTCAAGCACGACTCTCAGGGCTTCAACATCCGGTGCCAACGGCGCGGAAAAAGACCAGCGTTCATACATATCTTCATGGGAATGGTCATGGTCATGTGGATGTTTTTGATCGACAGAAGGCGGTGGATTTGTTTCAGGACCGAGGAGAATTTCAAGGTCCATTTCACCTCGCAGGATTGGTGTTTCCGGGCAAAGCGTTGATAGCCAGCTGGCAAGGCCAGTTGCCTGCTCTTGCCCGGCAAGTTGGTCTTTGGTGATGAGCAAAAGCCCGGCAGATTGAAATTGCTGGTGCAAGGTGCGCCCAATGAGCGGATCATCCGCCTGGGTGCGGGCGTTTAAGGCATCAACAAGAGTGACAATTAAGTCAAGGCGCAATTCAGGTTCAGCGCGGGCGAAATTGGCAATGCGGTCTGGTTCGGCCACGCCGCTTGCCTCAATCACCAGATGATCAGGCCGCGGACTGGCATCAAGCGCTTTTGCAAAGGCTTGAAAGAGATCGCCGCCAATCGCGCAGCACACACAGCCATTTGACAGGGAAATCGTATCGCCACCGCGCGCTGCAATAAGTTCAGCATCAATGGCGAGCTCACCGAAATCATTCACGAGCACCATGATGCGGCGTCCGCCTGCATCGGCCAGCAGTTTGTTGATCAGTGTTGTTTTGCCCGACCCGAGATACCCCGCAATAACGGTGAGGGGCAGGGGCGGCAAGGTCGCATCACTCATGCGGTCGGCTCGCCATCAAGCACAGTCGCCACGACTGGCACGTCTTTCAGCTCCCTTGGGTTGCCAGCAAGCGGGTCTGAACCCAGCACCGCGAAATCTGCGCGTTTTCCACATTCAATAGAACCAATCTCGCCGTCCATTTTTAACGTGTAGGCGGCTCCCAATGTGATGGCGCGCAAAGCTTCTGCAACGCTGATGCATTGATTAGGGCCGAGAACGCGCCCCGATGCCGTCTGCCTGTTCACCGCGCACCAGGCGGTAAACAGGGGTGCCATCGGGGTCACCGGAGCATCGGAATGAACCGCCAGCGGCACGCCCAGATCAAGGGCATTGGCACAAGCATCCATGCGGTTTGCCCGGTCAGGGCCAATGGTCAACTCGTAATGTTTGTCGCCAAAATAGTAGATGTGATTGGCAAACAGATTTGCGCACAGGCCAAGCGACGCCATGCGCCGGAATTGCGCCCGATCTGCCAACTGCACATGCTGCAGCGTGTGGCGATGGTCGCCGCGCGGATGTTTTGCCAATGCATGCTCCATTGCATCAAGGGCAACTTCTGAGGCCCGGTCACCGTTCACATGAATATGCATATGGATGCCCTTGGAATGCAGCAACGCAACGGTTTCGTGCAGCTGCTCGGGCGCGATGTTCCAGATGCCATTATTCGGCCCCTTGAAATAATGTGGCTCTTTGAGCTGCGCCGTGTACCCCTGAATGGCCCCGTCGGTCATCAGTTTTACGATGCCCAGACGTAGCTTGGCGGTGCTGCGTGGCCTTAGCGCCAGGGCGCGGTCCGCAATTTCTGCCGCCGGGCCACCGAGCGCGTTCAGGGCAGGCACCAGGCGCACCGGAAACTCCGGTTCGGCTGTAATCTGCTCAAGCTGGCTGACTTCTTCATCGTCCAGTTCGGCAAACAGATCAGTGACTGTGGTAACCCCGCACAGCCGCGCCACATCGCCATAAGCGCGCACGCCTTCCGGGTCTTTCGACAGATCAGAGAAATCAACTTTCAAACGCCGGAGAATGGGGAACATCGCGGCCATTTCCTGCAACTCCCCGTTGGGCGACCCATCCTTTTCAAGCACAACCCCTTCAACATTGGTACCTTTGGTGTATTGGGCGAGTGCCAGTGCAGGGGTGTTGGCGGTAAGTAAGTGAAAATTTGAATGCAGCACGGCAATTGGTCTGGTGGCGGATATCTGGTCGAGATGATGCCGGTCCAGCCTGCGGCCTTCCAGGAAAATTGGATCAAAGCCCCAACCGACCAATGGTACATCTGGATCTTCAAGTTTTCGTTCTTCCGATGTCAGATGCGCCAGAACATCTTCGATAGTGGTCATCGCTTTTACGGATTTGCCGTCTGGCTTCATGCGGTCATGAAAACCGGTATAGACATATTTCCAGATGCCACCGGCAACGATATGGGCATGGCCCTCAACAAATCCAGGCATGATGACCTGATCGGCATAGCGCGTGTCAATTTCAGCCTCACCCCAGGAAGACGCTTCTGCTTTGTTTCCAACCGCAAGAATACGACCACCACGCACCGCAACATGTGTAGCTTCCGGGCGATTGACGTCCATGGTGATGATCTTGCGGGCGTTAAAAATTTTGATGCCGGACATGGCGGGTGCATCCTCTTTTGGGAATTGGTTCAAAAGCCGATTTGGCTTCATTCGTTGTAACCTGCTCTCGACAGGCCCCGCAATGCTTGCGCCTGGCTCATGGATCATGCTCAGATGCGGTTTCGTGTGCAAATGAGGGAATAGTTTATGGAAATTCACGGCAAGATCGCAGCTTTACATGATGAGATGACAGGTTGGCGGCGCGATATTCATTCCCACCCGGAAACGGCGTTTGAGGAATACCGCACCGCGGAGTTTATAGCGGACAAACTGGCGAGCTTTGGCATTAAGGTTGACCGCGGTTTGGCGGGAACCGGTGTGGTAGGCACCATTGAAGGCAAACGCCCCGGCACTGGTGCAATTGGTTTGCGGGCCGATATTGACGCCCTCGATATTACCGAAATGACCAACAAACCGTATAGTTCAAAAAACCCCGGCAAAATGCATGCCTGTGGCCATGATGGCCACACGACGATGCTGTTAGGGGCGGCAAAATATCTTGCCGAGACCCGTGATTTTTCTGGCAAGGCTTATGTGATTTTCCAACCCGCAGAGGAAAATGAAGGCGGAGGTCGGGTGATGGTTGAAGAAGGCCTGTTCGATAAATACCCCATGCAAGGCGTGTATGGCATGCACAATTGGCCGGGCATGCCGCTCGGCGAGGTTGGGGTGAAGGTCGGGCCGATGATGGCGTCATATGATATTTTCGATATCACCGTTACTGGCCGAGGTGCCCACGGGGCAATGCCTCATCAGGGCAATGACCCTATTGTCATTGCAGCACATCTGGTCACCCAGCTGCAATCTATCGCCAGCCGTGCTGTTGATCCGCTGGAGGCGGTGGTGGTTTCGGTAACCCAGTTTCATGGTGGTGATGCTTATAATGTTATTCCAGCCGAGGTGCGCCTTGCCGGAACGGTGCGCAGCTTTAAACCTGAAGTGCAGGATTTGGCTGAGGCCAGCGTCAAACGCATCGCCAAAGGCGTGGCTGGTGCCCATGATGCCGAAATTGAGGTGCGCTATGAACGCCGGTATCCGACGACGGTAAATGCGGAAGCAGAGACCCATCATGCAGCGAAAGTGGCTGCCAAGGTGGTTGGCGAGGCGAATGTTCAACACGATGTGGCACCTGTTATGGGCTCGGAGGATTTCGCCTATATGCTGCAGGAAAAACCTGGCAGCTATATCTGGATGGGCGCTGGTGAAGACTGCGCCAATCTGCATAGTCCACATTTCGACTTCAATGACGACCTTTTGCCCATTGGTGCCAGCTATTGGGCTGCCCTGGTTGAGGAAACGCTTCGGGAGTAGATTTTACCAAGAAACTTTTGATGTATTGAAGTATTTGTAATGTTGTGATTTGATGCCGCCAGTAAAAGTAGGTGGAGTAGAGTTGCGTTATGGACCGGTTTGGGAAAATCAAAAGATTGCTGATGCAAACTGGCGTCGTCATGGGGTATATGACGATCGCTGGTTTTTGCGCTACTATTGGTTATCTTGCCGTAATTGTTCTGAGCGATGTCAAAGCGCCACCCGCACAAACCGTTACAGCCAGCGCTTATGATCCGATTTCACCAATCACATCTGTTATGCCCCAGATGCAGCCAGTTTTGCCGCTGGCTTTGGCCCCGATATCTGAAATCATGCAGGCAGGGGCATACACCCCGCCTGCACAAAATCAATAGTATCTATCTTCACTAGCCTGGATACGGCCTAGCGGTCTGTACGGGTAAGTTCTACACGGCGGTTTTGAGCGCGGCCCTGCAGGGTTTTGTTTGATGCTTTCGGCTCGGCGAGGCCAAGTCCCGCTGTTTGCAGCCGGTTAGGATCAACGCCAAATTTACGTACCAGCATGGATTTAACCGATGCGGCACGCTGCTGAGAAAGCTTCTTGTTATATGCCGGCCCACCGATCGAATCTGTATGGCCTTCCAGCAACAAGGTCCAGTTTGGATTCAGTTCCAGAGCCTTGGCAATGTCAGCAACCACATTTGCAGTTTGCGGTTTAATGCTTGCCTTACCGAAGTCGAAGTGAATGCCATAAACGTCATACGCCTTATAGGCGCTCAGGGTATCCATCATCGCCTCGTGTTGCGAACGGCCTGCGGTGACGCGAACCGTGCGCGTCGTGCGTGGGCGTTCTTCCCAACTCAGATTGATGTTGTACTGGATCGTCACAGGCTGGTTCTTGTTGTCGAGAATATAAAACTCGCCCAGGCCCTGGCGGCTGCCGGAACGAAACACGCCACGCACATAAAGTGCTGCGAACTGAACGATCTGGTTTTCTACCAATACCGGCATTTTCACTTTTTCAACCAGGGTCAAAACACCGTCAATCACATTGAGGCCAGTATCGTACATAAGGCCGATACGGGTCTGGCCGGTCTCGCGTAACTCCAGCAGGGCAGAAGATGAAATGCCCAGCGAGGTGGTGCCTTTCACAGTTGTTGGCAAACGTTTGGCGAAACCCAGGAAATATACACCGGCCGTGCGCCGGTCGATGGTCCGCACCCGGCGCTTGGCAGCAATCCCGCGTGTGTCGGAATAATCGATCTCAAACCAGTCGGGTGTTACGGCGCTGATCCGGTTGATTTCTTCTGCATCCGGTCCATACACACTCGTATAGGCACGCTCGATCTTTAGTCCCTTGTGCAAGGCAAACGGCCCGGCATCTTGTGCCTGTGCACTGGCGATTGAAAATATTAATGCAAGTATTGTTGGTATAATTGCCGATAATTTCATGAGATTTATTCCGTAAGTTGCGTTCTAAGGCGATTCATACTGACAATACTTCTTAGATTGAATTAAAGGCAAAGAAAATATTGCGAATACCATCCCGCAATAAAGAATGAGTCCTTGCCCTCGGGAACTGTGGTTTACTGCCGTAATGGAAATTGAACCGCCGATTGCATATTTGGAGCGCATCCGGGCTTACTACCTGGGGCTGGGATATGGCGTGCCGTATCGTTGGGCGCAATTTGACGATGTGCTTTTCACGGTTCCAAACAAAGCCTTGTCACAATGCCGGATTGGATTGGTGACAACAGCAGCGCCATACCGTGCCGGTCGTGGCGATCAAGGGCCAGGGGCGGAATATAATGGCGATGCGAAATTCTATTCTGTCTATGCGGCCCCAGTTGCGCGAACGCCTGATGTGCGCATTTCTCACGTTGCCTATGACCGGGTGCACACCAGTGCCGAGGACCCCAATAGCTGGTTTCCTCTGGCCCAGTTAAAGCGGGCGGCAAAGGAAGGGCGGATTGGCGAAGTTTCGCCGAGATTTTACGGGCTGCCCACAAATCGCAGCCACACCACTACAGAAGAAGTGGACTGTCCCGGTTTGCTGCGCGAGATGCAATTTGATGGAGTGGACGCGGCAATCATTGTTCCCAATTGCCCCGTGTGCCATCAAAGTGCAGCGTTTGCGGCGCGTCATTTGGAGCGAGGCGGCATTCCAACCGTGGTTATGGGTTGCGCCCGTGACATTGTGGAACACGTAGGTGTGCCTCGTTTTTTGTTTTCAGATTTTCCCCTCGGCAATGCCGCCGGGCCACCCCATGACAAAGACGGACAGGAGATCACCCTAAACCTGGCGCTCGATCTATTTAAATCTGCAAAGGCACCACGCACGATTGTCCAATCTCCACTTAAATGGCCTGGACCTGGCGGTTGGAAGCGCGACTACAGCAATATAGAACTGCTGTCTGAGGGCGAAATTGCACGTCGTCGCGCCGCGTTTGACACGCAAAAATCTATCGCCCGTACCCGGCGGGATGAAATAAAAACTGCAGAATGAAACCGTAAATTCATCAACAGGCAAATTTAAGGATTTTCTCTTGTCCCTTGAACGAATTTCAGGTTTCGGCCACATTCTGTAGGCATATTATTTTTTTTGAGCTTATTTTTTAAGGAATTTTTTTGATGTTCCGCACTTTTTTGCCCTCTGTTAGCGCAGTTTTGGTTGCCTCTGCGCTTTCTGGAGCATTCACGGCCCTACCAGCAATGGCAGCAACAGACTATCCGGTTTTTGACCGCGCGTCGGTCAAAGCCACCATCCAGCCTGATGCAATCCATGTTGTTGCACGGGGTGAGGATTCGTACACAGCAATTCGAGAAAAGAATCTGACTTATAACGTTAGCGTTCGTCTCGACATGGCCAGAGGCCGATTGCGAAATTATACCATTTCCCCAACCGGAATTGCGGCGTCAGCTGGTAACCAGGGTGCCACGTTCCGGGCACGCGGATTGAGCGAAGTGCGTGAGCGTCATGCGCTGAAAATCCAATTGCGTGATTCTGGCGATATTCGCAATCACATTATTGCCCAGTGTAATAATTTACTCGCTAAAGGAGCCGATGAATCCAGGCGCCATGAAACGAGCGTTGAATTGCCGGTCACGCTGTCCGCGGTTGCTGGCAGGCGAGGTGAAGATGGCGGCAGGAACCGCCGGGTCCTCGAAGTTACGGGTTCGGCAACTGCGCGGGTGATTTGCCATCCGCTGCGCCGTGCCCGCCCAGCTGCGGTAACGGAGGTGTTTCTTGATGCACCGGAGCGGGTTGGCAAATTCTGTCCACAAGATGTGAGTTTGAAAACCTGGGTCTTTTCTGACAAGCCAGGTGAGTTTTCATTCCGGGTTGTGCGAGAAGATGGTTCCGCGTCGCAGCCTTACAAGATCGTTACGGAACGTCACGATGACGGTAAAGTTTTTGCGCAGGCGCGCTATACGTTCACCACAAAGCGGCCTGTCGATGAACGATTCAGGGTAGAAGTTGACGGCCAACAGACAAGTAGTTCCTGGCTTCGGGTAAATGTGCCATGCCGGCGTAAACCTGAGCAAGTGGCGGCCTTCGCAGTAGAAGATTCAACAGTGAAAGTTAAACAATCCAACTCTAACAGTTGCCCGCAAACCGTCGTCTTGACCACACGTGTCCGCACCAACCGGCCGGGCAAGGTTAAGTTTAGGATGGAAGACGATAGTGGCTGGACTTCAGATACATTTACCGCCCGCTCGGTCGAACGGCCCAATGGGCGTTTTGTTGCAGTTCATGAGCGCAAGGTTTATTTCAAACAAACCCAAAGGAAAAGATATCGTGAGACCTCTGCATAAGGCCCGCTATGGCATGGGATTTCAATTGAAAACCGAATTGGCGCGATATTTTGCCCCGCCTCAGCGGTTATTCGGTGATTTTAACCACTATTTGGGGGGTTTTTCGGAATTTTGGCGCATTTATC
>CAJQND010000171.1 GCA_905479595.1 uncultured Hyphomicrobiales bacterium | reverse complement strand
ACACTATCTTTTGTCACGGTGTTTCCAATTGGCTTACAAGCAATTCTTACGTTAGAATTACCGTTCGTCACAATCGACACAGTGACGACCATGTCCGATGTTCCAATGAGGTTCAAATGCCAAAACGCGAAATTATTGAAGGCCGCCCGGTCCTGCTGGTGATTGATATTCAGGAAGATACCTTCGTCCATGAAGGTGAGGACGACGGCATCCCCGTTGTCGAAGACTATGCCGAACGTGTCTCTCGGACCCGCGCACTCATCGATGTCGCCCATGACGTAAACATCCCCGTTGTTTTTATCAAGGAGGTCCACAGGCCCGATCACGTCGATTTCGGTCGGGAACTGGACGGCAACGAAGGCGTTCACTGTATCGAGACGGAGCCTACAACGGAATATGCCAAGTCCATGGACCCAAGGCCCACAGATTACTTTATCTCAAAGCGCCGATACTCGTGCTTTTTCGGGACCGACCTGGAGATTCTGCTAAAAGGCCTCGGTGCAGAAACCCTGGTGCTCACCGGCGGACTGACGGATGTCTGTGTTCATTACACGTTTGTCGACGGACATCAGCACAACTACTTCTGTCGGGTCGTCGAGGACTGTGTTGCCGGATCGTCTGAACGCGCCCATGAAGGTGCCCTGGAGGCTATGGAGTACCTGCAGGCAGGTGCCCGCCGCCAGCGGACTGAAATGATTAACGCGTTCCGCCGGTTCGCCGATAACCGGGAAAGCTCAACCGCCGTCAGCGCTGTAGGAGTTTAGATCGATGAATGCCGTGCGAAATGGTGGATGTCAGTGTGGACACATTCGCTACCGTATCTCCGAAGAAATGCTTGAGCTCTTCGCCTGCCATTGCACCATTTGCCAGACGCAATCCGGGAGCGCATTCGGCATGTCGATGCGGCTGCCGAGCAACGGACTCCGGCTACTGTAGGGAGAGCTGAAGTCGTTCATTGAAGAATCGAATCCTCCTTGATAACTACCGTCTGCCCTGTGAGCTTGAAAAATAGATCCGGCAGTTTATTAATTATTACAACTACCAACACTATCACGAATCGATCAACAACCTGTCGCCTGCAGACGTCTCTTATGGTTGAGGACAGAAGACAACAGATCAGGCTCAACACACTCACATCGAGAAAACAAATGCATTACCGTAATCGAGCACGAAACGTAAATCCGAGGGGCTAAATCCTCTCTTAAATTAGGCCACCAAAAATCCATATTTATCTGGGAGCGGACAGTTCTTCGGTACAAGTTAATACCTTCAATCTGCCACCGCAGTGATAACATATGCCGTTGTCGACAGTTTTCATGTGGGCTTTAGTCGGTGTTGATAAAGATGGTCGTAGTGGGGCTTCATCCTGCGGTGGACACGCTGCACACGTTCGGGGGCTTTGGCTATCTCGACGTGGCGTCGGGACTGAGGTTTTAGTCCCGTTGAGGCGCGCAGGTTGGCGTGAAAGCTGCCGTTGTCCCACCAGCTGTAGTCGGCTGTGTCAGAGCCGGGTTTCCAACTGAGCGCTTGTGGCAGAAACGGAATACCAACGGCGTTACAAAAGGCACTGACCATTGCGTGGGGCTCCTCTAACAAATCGTCGCTATCTATCACAGGCGGCGGTGCACCATTCAGGGCTGCTAGCAAATCAAACAAGGCGCGCTGCTCCGGGAAGCCGACTTCAAGCTCGTCAAAATCCGGCCATTTGTCGTACATAGAGGTGATTGTTTTTGCGGGATCGCGGATCAGAAACGCGTGGGTGAATTGGCTTAGAAAGTCGGGTGTCCACTTGTGGTTAATGTAGTGCGGAAAGTCTTTGAGGAAAACGGGTCCTTGTTCCGCACGTGTACGAATGTCTCTCCAAGCGCTGTCAATCGTTAATCCAGGAACGGTTTTTTCGCCGGTTTTGAAACGCGGCCAAAGCGGATCTTCCCCCTGATACCAGGCTTCACCAAAAGGCTCATGTAGGCAATCCAAATCACCGCGTTGTCGCATCATCCACTCGAATGCGGTAGAGGTAGAACGTGGTATGGCCCATAGTGCGACGATTTTATGCATGGAGACTTTCCAATAAAGTACCTTGTGGGGTCGTTGGGGCAATGTGCAGGTCTTTCATGACTCGCCAATACAGGGCAATATCGTGACCGATGACAGGTTTTCCTAGTATGTCCTCCAGTCTGCGCGCCAAATGCAGCGGGCGTTGAGGGTGACCGCCTGGCCCCGTGCGAAAATTGCACATGCCGTTGATCAGATAGGCGTCGGCACTTGGTGCTTGTTCGGCCACATAGGCAAAGCTTTTCTCGGCGAGATCAGCATCGAAAATCCAGCGCTTTTCATTCACGGCTTGTTGCGAAGAAAACCATCCCTGATCGACAAAATTACCAGCCCATAACACGTCAAACCCCGCTTCACAGAGAAATCCAGCAGTACCTTGCCACCACTCAGGCCAGTGGTAGGCGCCGTTCAATGCTACTTTTTCGATATTCATCGCGCGTAAAGCTTCGACCATTGCGTAGCCTGCCATATGAAATCGCGTTTCGTATTTATCTGAAAGATCGGCACAGTGCTGGCGAATACCCTCGACACCCAATCCGCTGGCGTGCACCCAGTTTGATCCGACTTGCGCGCAGACGTCGACGCCGTTACGGCTCATGCAATGTACAAAATCTTCGAGCATGCCAAAATTTTGTTTGCGCTGATCAAGCCCGTGTACGTAGTCAGGGACATGCAACATCCAGCCATGCGCACCGACTGTATCAGGACTCATGCGCAAAAAATCCGAGGGGGCTGCATCAAAATCAAACGGCGGGCAGGTAAAACCGACTTGATGCTGAAACAACTTTTGCTCACTGCTCCAAAGCTGCGGCATGGCAAAATCACGCTTCATCAAACGTCTCCCGTATCCACTTTTGTAAATGCATTATCGAGTGCTCGGATTTTACGCCGCCACGGGGATCAATGACCAAAGGTGCGGGCTGATATCCGCGCGACCGTAACCCACGTTGCACAGATTCAACTAAGTGAATGTCCTCTTCAACCGTCGTCTCGCGATCCTGCTTGGCGAGCTGGCGTACCATGTCGTTCTCTACGCCACCAATTGAATACCAGCCCCGCCAGACAACGACATGATCCACATCTATCGGCCGCCAGTGATAGGTGTTGAGTACGTTACCCGGATAAACCTGAAACGAAAACATGGGCCAGAGAAACCAGCTTGAGTACTCGTCGTAATGCTCAAAACCCGAGTGGATGTCATAGGTCATGTCCTCCAGGTTTTGGCATTGGGTTGTATGGCGCAAACACTTACCTTGAGGTTGGACATCATAGCTTTGTGGCTTGACCACGCCGTGTGCAAATGTCGGGTGATTGAGCTCGCAGTGATAGCATTCCGAATAATTTTCCACCGACACCTTCCAGTTACACTTTTCAAGCGTTTCCACCCAAGTGAGCGGTTTGAGCTCGGCCCAGTTTCGCACCCACTCTGACAACTCGGCGCGAGCATTCGGAAACCATTCGTCCATGGTTTCGGTATTTGGATCAAGATTCACAAAAACAAAACCGATAAACTCTTCGGCGCGCACTTCTGTCAGGCAGACGCTGCTTTTATCAAAGCCTTCAACTGCATTGATGTTGGGGCCTGCGCGCAACTCGCCAGTCAACTCATAGGTCCATGCATGATAGGGGCAGACCACTGCGCGTTTTACCCCGCTATCACTCACCAGCTGATGCGCGCGGTGCTGACAGACATTGTAAAAAACGCGGATTTTTTCGTCGTGACCCCGAATAGCAAATAAACTTTCACCAGCGATCTCAAAGGTGACATATGCGCCGGCTTCAGTCAGCTCAGATGCATGACAGCCAAATTGCCATGAGTGTGCCAGCAGGCCCTCATTTTCCAGCCAAAATACCTGACTGTCTGTGTAATAGCGCGCCGCCAATGGTTTTATCGGTTCAGCCATGTTTACTCCGCGCGATAAAGACCAAGCTGATAGCGACGTTTATGAAATGTCTCAACCCGCTCAACGATCTCATCGCTGGCAACAGCGATTACGAATGACAACAGTGTTTCCAACAGGGCGATAATGCTGACAGAAGAAGGAAAGAATTGCGGTGTGTCGACGGAGATGACAAAGCCGTGTTCAACATCGCGCAGAATTGGACTGGCGGCGCTGTCTGACAGGCAGATCAACGTTAGCCCTTGTTCACGCGCGATGTCCACTGCTTCAATCACCTCGGATCGGTAAGGCTTGCAGGTAATCGCAATTAACACATCGTTTTTGTCCGCCCACGCGAGGTCATCCACGGGGGTCGAACCGGCACGCGGTATTGCGTGAAACTGCAACATGCCAGTCGATGCGAGATAGGTGAAATTTCGCGCGTTCGAGTTGTTGATGCCAACGCCCAGTGTGAAGACATTGCGAGAAGACCAGATGGCGGCGGCGGCGCTCTTTAACTGATCGGCCGAGATGCCCGCGAATGTATCTTCGATGTTGCGCAGTGCGTCCCGCACCATGTCGGCATAAAGCCCACCCAAATCGTCAGATTTGCGAATTGCCTGTAACCAGCGCGCGCGATCCGGAAAGTCTGCGGCACCGCAGCGGATCGCATCCCGAAACGGCGCGCGAAAATCCTCATAGCCCTCAAATCCCACTTGTCTGGCCATACGCACGACGGTGTTGGGCTTTACATTGGCGGCCTGGGCGATTTCGCGAACGGTTGAGACACCCACATCACGCGGGTTTTCCAACACGTAAGTCGCCGCCTTGCGTGCTTCGGGGGTCAGCTCGGGTAACTCGTCTGCGAGTCGCTCGAGAACGGATGATGACACATTTGTTTCATTCATGATTGACGATGGTACATATGTGTGCTTACATTGTCGAGTGAAAACTTGAATAGACCGGAACAGATAATGTCAAAAGCGTTTCCAACGCACGCACGTGTGGTAATTGTCGGTGGCGGCATCATGGGTGCCGGGCTGGCGTACCATCTTGCCCATGAAGGCTGGGGCCCGGATACGGTGCTACTTGAAAAAGCCGAGCTGACCAGCGGCAGCACATGGCATGCGGCGGGCCAAATCACGCACTCCACATCCAGCTTTGGGCTAGGCAAATGCGTTGACTACAACATCGGTCTTTATTCCGGTGCGCTCGAGGCAGAAACGGGGCAGCCGGTCACGTGGCACGGCTGCGGCTCTTTCCGGCTCGCTTATACTGACGATGAGATGGACTGGCTTCGCCACACTTTGTCAGTGGGCCGTTCGCTTGGGTTTGATATTGAATTAGTGAGTCCCGAGAAGATCGCA
>CAJQND010000170.1 GCA_905479595.1 uncultured Hyphomicrobiales bacterium | reverse complement strand
GCTCTTCCGATCTCCACTTCCATATGGATAATATCGCTGCCTGCCGCCTCGCGTGCATTGGCCTCGCGCATCATATCCATCGCCAGGAACGGTTTTACAACCGCACTGCGTTTTGAAACTTCCGGCAATTGTGCCATTTTTCCTACCTTCAGTTTGTAATCCAGGCCATAGCCCCTGCTTATCACTTAATCGGCATTTCCAAGACAAAGTATCGCCGCAATTTTTGCCGAATGCTGCGCAACAAAGTTAGATTCATCGCCAGCCTTTTGGATTCCGTGATATGCTCGCTTGCCTTGTTCTGAGATTGAAAGACGTTAAATGATCTCTGGTTTTGTTAAAATACGTAGTTTGGCCTTCTTGGCAGCTTTTTGCCTGGCAGTGTTCGGGCCTTTCACTGGTTCCGCACGGGCTGGTGGGCTGATCCGCGATGCGGAAATTGAATCCCTGTTGCGCTACTACGTTACCCCGATCTTCCGCGCCGCCGGGCTTTCGCCGAATGCGGTGAAAGTTTACATCATCGGAGAAGACAGTTTGAACGCATTCGTTGCCGGTGGGCAGCGCATCTTCGTTCATACAGGCTTGTTGACTCGCGCCAAGACTCCAAATGAGCTGCTTGGGGTGCTGGCCCATGAAACCGGGCATATTGCCGGCGCCCATTTGGCAACGATGGGTAATGCAATCGATAGAATGAGCACCCAGAATATCCTTTCAATGCTGCTTGCCGCAGCTGCGGTTGCTGGTGGAGCGGTTGCAGGCAATTCAGCCGTTGCCAGTGCCGGTCAGGGCATTCTGGCAGGTGGCGGCGAAATGGCACGACGTAATTTTCTGTCTTATTTGCGCATTCAGGAATCAGCCGCCGACCAGGCTGGTGCACGCTACCTCACCAAAACCGGACAATCTGTCAAAGGCATGCTCGACCTGTTTGGCCGTATGGCAAATCAATCGCTCGCTGCATCCCAGTATGTCGACCCATATACCCGAAGCCATCCGATGGAATTTGAGCGTATCCGCAATCTTGAGCGGATGGCCAAGGAGAGCCCGCATTACAATAAAAAGGACAAACCGGCTTTGGTTGCACGCCACAAACTGATGCAAGCCAAACTGGTGGGATACATGACGCCCAATCAGGTTTCTCGAAAGTACCCGCCTGGCGATAACAGCACCCCGGCGCACTACGCCCGCGCCATTGCCGCCTTCCGCTCCGGCAGATTGCAAAAATCGGTTGATGAATTAAACATTTTGGTCAAGTCCCAGCCAAAAAACCCGTATTTTTGGGAACTCACCGGCGAAGCTCTCTTGAACGCCGGACAAATCAAACATTCGATAAGAGCCTTGAAGCGCGCAGTCAAATACGCGCCAAATTCCGGCCTGATCCGCATTACCTACGCCAAGGCACTTTTGGCACAAGGCACGAAAGCTGGTGCCAAGACCGCCCTGAAAGAACTCAATCGGGCCCAGCGCAGCGAAAACCATGACCCAAGTTTGCATCATCAAAAAGCCTTCGCTTATGCCAAGCTTGGCAATATTCCACGCGCAGATCTGTCGACCGCAGAATCCTACTTGCGGTCTGGAAATATCAAACTTGCAAAGAAAAAAGCCGGGCAAGCAAAGCGCAAACTTAAAACCGGCACACCGCAATGGCGGCGTGCTGACGATATTTTGAACTTAAAACCACCGAAAAGTTAGTATATTTGCCGGGAATGCAGTAACACATTCGCTAACAGATATATTCTGATTGGAGTTCCTGAAATGACCACCCCCTTTGCCCGGAAAATCAACCGGTTTTTCCTTGTGGCTGCCCTCACCTTCGCAATGGCCGCAGCACCGCTTCCGGTTTTGGCTGCTGAATTCACCGATGCGCAGAAAAACGAAATCGGCGCGCTGGTTCGCGAGTATCTGATCAAGAACCCGGAAGTCATACGTGAGGTTTTTACGGAACTTGAACGCAAGGAAACCGCTGAAAAAGAAGTCGCGGCGAAATCCGGAATTATCGATAGCAAGGCGGAGTTGTTCAATTCCAAGCTTTCACATGTGGCCGGCAATCCGGATGGCGACGTGACCATGGTTGAGTTCTTTGACTACAATTGCGGCTACTGCAAGCGCGCCTTTCCAGATGTATTGACTCTGATTGAAAGCGATCCAAAGCTGAAGGTAGTGATCAAGGAATTTCCAATCCTTGGCAAGAATTCCCTTTTTGCTTCCCGCGCCGCCATTGCCGCCAAGAAACAGAACAAATATTGGGACTTCCACGTTGCTTTGATGAACACCTCTGGTTCGCTTAACGAAGCCCGGGTCATGAAAGTGGCGAAGGAAATCGGCCTGGACACAGATAAGCTGCGCAAAGATATGGATGACGAAGCCGTGCAGCAGGAAATTGCGGAAAGTCACAGGCTGGCAAACCGCATGGGCATCAACGGCACCCCGTCATTCATTATCGATGACCGGCTTATTCCAGGCGCTCTGGGCCTTGAAGAGCTACGCAGTCAAATTGCTGAAGTGCGCGAAGCTGGCGGCTGCAAAGTCTGCTGAGTTCTTGACCTAACCGCTTTCTCAAAGAGAAAAACCCGCCTATAACATTATGGACGGGTCGAATCGGCGGGTGAGGACAAAACTTAAGCACATGACAAAACCGGTTTACATATTGAATGGGCCAAACCTGAACCTGCTCGGCACGCGCGAGCCAGGGGTTTATGGCAACCACACCCTCGCCGATATCGAGCGCGACTGCGCCGGCCGGGCGAAAGCGCTTGGCCTTGAGATTGAGTTCCGCCAGACCAACATGGAAGGTGAGCTGGTTACCTGGGTGCAGGAAGCAGGCTTGAAAGCCTCAGGCATTGTGCTCAATGCCGGCGCTTATACCCACACGTCGGTTGCCTTGCACGATGCGCTGCGCGCAGCTGGTGTTCCGGTGATTGAAGTTCACTTGTCAAATGTCTACAAACGCGAGGAATTCCGCCACAAGAGTTATGTTTCCACCGTGGCGGTAGGTGTAATTTGCGGGCTTGGCCCGCTCGGATATGAATTGGCGCTTGAAGCGCTGGCCGGGTCGTCCGGCGAATAAGGTAGGAATTCATTTTGCATGGCAAGCTCTCCTAAAAAGGCAAAGATCGACCAAGACCTGATCCGTGAATTGGCGGGTCTTTTGGACGAGACCGCCCTGTCGGAAATTGAAATTGAACAATCGGGCCTGCGCATCCGTGTTGCACGGGCAGCATCTGGTGTTATTGCAGCCTCTGCAGCGCCTGCACCTTTATCTGCGCCGACTGCAGCACCTGTGGCTGCTGCACCCAGTGATGATGTTCCAGCGGGTGCAGTCACCTCACCCATGGTTGGCACCGCCTATATGGCATCGTCTCCGGAAAGCGAACCGTTTGTTAAAGTTGGCGATACGGTCGCCCAGGGACAAACCCTGGTGATTGTCGAAGCCATGAAAACCATGAACCAGATCCCCTCGCCTCGGGCTGGCAAGGTTGTGCAAATTCTGGTCGAGAACGGCCAGCCGGTCGAATTTGGCGAACCGCTTCTGGTCCTGGAATAGAAAGCACCTGAAATGTTCGACAAGGTGCTCATTGCCAATCGCGGAGAAATTGCCCTGCGTATTCAGCGCGCCTGCCGCGAGCTGGGCATTGCTACGGTTGCTGTACATTCCACAGCAGATGAAAACGCCATGCATGTGCGCCTTGCCGATGAAAGCGTGTGCATCGGCCCACCAGCGGCGACCGAAAGCTATCTAAACATTCCAGCATTGATTACCGCATGCGAGATTACCGGCGCGGATGCAGTGCACCCCGGCTACGGGTTTTTGTCGGAGAATGCGCGTTTTGCCGACATTCTCGATGACCACAATATCGCGTTTATCGGGCCGTCAGCCGATCACATCCGCACCATGGGCGACAAGATTGAAGCCAAGCGCACAGTTGCCGCTCTGGGTATTCCGGTGGTGCCGGGGTCTGAAGGCGGTGTAAGCGACCCTGATGAAGCCCGCGCAATCGCCGCTGGCATTGGCTATCCGGTGCTGGTTAAGGCTGCATCAGGTGGCGGCGGACGCGGCATGAAGGTTGCAAAAACCGAAAGCGATCTTGAAGAGGCCATGCAGACCGCCAGCCGGGAGGCCGCTGCCGCCTTTGGCGATGGCACAATATACATTGAAAAATTTCTCGGCCGCCCACGCCATATTGAAATTCAGGTCCTTTCTGATGGCAAGGGCAATGCGGTTCATCTTGGCGAACGTGATTGTTCGTTGCAGCGCCGCCATCAAAAGGTCTGGGAAGAGGCCTTATCACCCGCCCTCAACTCTGAACAACGCGAGACCATCGGCAACACTGTCGCCAAGGCGGTTGCCGAGATGCGTTATGAAGGGGTTGGCACGGTCGAGTTCCTTTATGAGAACGGCGAGTTTTATTTCATCGAAATGAATACCCGCCTGCAGGTGGAACATCCGGTAACCGAAATGATCACCGGGCTTGATCTGGTGCAGGAACAAATCCGCGTCGCATCCGGTGCCGAATTGCTCTACAGCCAGGAAGATATTGTTTTCTCCGGCCACGCAATCGAATGCCGCATCAATGCAGAAAACGCAGAAACGTTTGTCCCGTCTCCGGGCACGGTTGTGTCGTTGCACCAACCGGGCGGTCTTGGGGTTCGGGTCGATTCAGCGATTTATCAGGGATACACAGTACCGCCCTACTATGACAGCCTGATTGGCAAGCTCATTGTCTTTGGCAAGAGCCGTCAGGAATGCCTGATGCGTTTGCGCCGTTGCCTTGGCGAATATGTCATTGAAGGCATTGAGACCACCATTCCGCTGTTCCAGCGTCTGGTTTCAGACCCGGACATTTTAAATGGCGACTATGATATTCACTGGCTGGAAGAATATTTAGACAACTGATCTGCGAGAGATGTCGACAATAACACCGCAACTCCTATTGAAAGCCTATACCGCAGGGATTTTTCCGATGGCGGAGAGCGCTGATGACAATGCGCTTTATTGGATCGACCCTGACCACCGCGGTGTTTTTCCTTTTGAAACCTTCCATGTTTCCCGCCGTCTGCGGCGCACCGTGCGCGCCCAGCCATTCGAAATCCGTATCAATTCGAACTTTGATGCGGTTTTGGACGGGTGTTCGGAAAGCAGGCCCGGCCGCGCCACAACCTGGATAAATGCCCGCATTCGCGCGCTTTATGGCCAGTTGTTTCGCATGGGATTCTGCCACACGGTGGAATGCTGGCAAGGAGAGCACCTGGTTGGTGGACTTTACGGGGTGCATATTGGCGGAGCATTCTTTGGGGAAAGCATGTTTTCGCGCCAACGCGATGCTTCCAAGGTCGCCCTCGTCTATCTGGTGGCGAGACTAAAGGCAGGCGGGTTTACACTACTCGACACGCAATTCGTCACGCCCCATTTGGAAACAATGGGTGCACAAGAGATCGACAGGGACGATTATCACGATTTACTGGAGCGCGCACTGGAGGTGAACGGGGATTATCAGTTGCTGCCGCTGGACGCAGGCCCGGAAACCGTTTTGCAATTGGTCAGCCAGACATCATAAACCGCATGTTCCACCGCGTTCAGTCCCGGGCTTGATGCAAACATCCAGCCAGAGAACACCTTGCGCACCTTGCCATTGAGTTGCGCCTCATTGACCTCGACAAATGAAGTGGTTTCAGGCGTTTCCGTTGGCGGTCGAGTATAGCAAACACGCGGTGTAATCCGCAGCGAGCCAAATTG
>CAJQND010000169.1 GCA_905479595.1 uncultured Hyphomicrobiales bacterium | reverse complement strand
GTAATACCCAATCACGTTCGTTAAAAACATTACCGCGAATGCGGTAGCGCGCCAGGCTATTCAGAGCCTGCAAGCTATGGGACTTTGAGGCTGAATCAAAGGTGAAATACTCCCGTTCACGGCCTGGTTCAATCTCCCCCTTGAAAACGTCAACACCCGGAAATGCATTTTCAATCCCGAGTGCACCCGCGATAGTGGCAGGAATATCACCAATGGTAACCTCAGCCATCGAGAAGTCCAGTTCGCCGCGCGCACCCGGCGGTTTTATCAATAACATGGTGCTTGCCCTTCCCATCAGGTCCTTTGCTACCCCATTGCCCATTTGTTCCTTAAATGCCGGTGGCAACCAGGGTGTACCATGATCACCATTAATCACAATCATTGTCTCGTCGTACACACCATTTTTCTTAAGCGTCATGATCAATTGACTGATTTGCTGAAGGGTGCATTTCACCTGCTCGCGCTGGCTTGTAAATGTAGTTTCTTGCAGTCCTGTATAGTTACAATCGCGATCAAACAATATCGGCGCATGAGCACCGGCATGATGGAAGTAATTGTATGTACCGGGGTTTTCTTCCACCTGTATCTTTTCCATAAAGACATCAAGAATCCCGGAATGTGTAACAGCTCCCCTGGCCAGTTTTTTTGCAAACCAGCGACCATCATCATAGACGTGCCTGCGAAGAAAAATCGGCACAGTCTGAAAAAATGCCAGGTCCTGGGATGACAGGACCGCAAGTGCGATTCTGCGTTTTAAATTATTGATGGCCACACCCGCAAAGACTTCATCGTGTGTTCCGGTACAAGCGGTATACGGCCCCTTGCAGAATATGCCTGGATGGAACTGAAAGCCAAATGTCTTGAACGATTTTTGCGAAAGCGCCGTCAATATCGAGCGCTCACTCAATACCTCGTCAATATAATCCCATGTGTAAGGCTGGCTTTTAACCAGGTCAGCTTCCGGCTCTGGCGACTCCCCTGACATGTAAAAAGCCACGCTGGGATAGGTGCTTTCAAAACGACCAACCGCCTGAGAAAACAAAGTGAATCCGTCTAAATCTTTCGAGTAACGCGCGTAATCAGAAATCAGAATATCGTTCAGCAAAGCACCCTGTGCCTGGTCCGGGACAATATGAATAACATTGCGTTTGTTAGAAAGCCGGTGGAACTGATCGAGATACAAAGCGTCTCTTTGGTTGGCCTGTTGACCGTATAGCAACGCACCGGAATTGGTAGCAGCATCGTAAAAGAAACCCAGGGTAAGAAACATCAGGATAAAAATTGAAACCGTGGACAGAACTTGTACACGTTTGCGAAGCACCACAAACAGAATGCCCAAAAGTAAAAACGTGGCGAGTTCGAGATAGGAAAGCCATTGAAATGACTGCCAGTCGATTGTTTTTCCATCGAAAACATTATGTTGGGAAAATACCAAAAAGAATCTGGACTCGATAAAAGCGATCACACTGAGGAACGTCAACGCGGCAAGAAATATGGGAAGCTCAAGTATCCAAATCACCAGGTACAGACCAAGGATAAGGCCAAAGGAAAGCGTGAGATGCACCAGGAAGACATTGAAAAATGGAACCGAAAATTCGCCAAAATTCTGTACAAAGGCGTGAAGTGGTGCGAAGAAAAACAGCTGCAGCACAAAAGTGGAAACGATCACCAGAGCCGGAATATATTTACCTTGAAGTTGCAACTTAGAAAACATGTCCATTTTTTCCTGATTCAATTTCCCAGTACTTCTTTGCAAACATCCAGGTAGGTATGTCCAAGCTCCCGGTCAGGCTCCAGGTAGTTACCTTCTGCCCATTCGTTCCATGATTTAACAAATATAAGCCTGTAGTCTTCGCTACGATTCTCCACCTGGGATACGGCCTGTTGTAGCTGTTGCCTGAACAACCCAGGTGAAAGACCGGTCAAGACAAAACCATTTCGGCCCACCCGGGGTGTGTTATCCCAATTGGGTACCACGCTGGGATAAAAATCATCATGCCCCGGATTCACAAGGTTGTGCTGTACAAATTCTGCATACCTGTGCAAAACCGGGTGCTTTGCAAATTTGTGAATCAATCTTGGAAAAAGATAACGAGGATAAAAGCGCTTTTTTGCCAACCTCAGAAACGCCACGCCGGGACTGTTTGGCACGACTGCATCAAAACCACTGGCCTTGTAATCCCACGGGTTATCATCGATAAACACGTCCTCACCAATAAAATAAACACCTTTCAAGCCAGCATTGATAGCCAGCTTTTGCCAATGCTCAACAAATCGCCGGCACTCGGGTATCAACCGGGGTTTATAAACATAGAAAATTGGCTTGCCGTCAATGGTCAGGTACCTGGGGTCCTTGAAAGCTTCTTCGACCAAGCGAAAATGTTTTTCCTCGTCCTCAACTCCAGGATAGCTTTGCTGCATCAGGATCATGTCCGGATTGCCGTGCCACACCCCCGCCCAACTCTCATTGGCCCAGCCCAGGCAGAAAGGAAAATCGGGCTCGCCTGAATTCAGAACCTCGGCAAAAGGGCGTTCCAGAAGACGTCTGCCAGCAAACCAGTAGTGCCAATAACAAAACCCGCTAATACCACTTGCCCTGGCCAACTCCGCCTGGGCTTTGCGGGTATTTTTATCACGCAAATCATAGTAACCGAGATCAGTGGGGATTTTAGGCTGCTGATGATCACGAAACAGTGGTTTTGTTTTCCTCACGTTGGTCCACTCGGTAAAATCCTTACCCCACCATTTATCATTCTCCGGAATCGGATGGTATTGGGGAAGATAAAAAGCAATCGCGCGCATCAGTGGGGAAGTTCTCCGGCCTTAGCTTGAAAAACGTTTTTTAAATTCGATCAATTGCTGTTTAAACCAGCGCAAAGGTACTGTCGCGCGCCAACTTGTTGAATTCAGCATTTCCTCTATTTGTTCATTCCTACGGGCGATCTTTCTCTCCAGGCTATTCAACTGGTGATTTTGATTGACCATCTGACGC
>CAJQND010000168.1 GCA_905479595.1 uncultured Hyphomicrobiales bacterium | reverse complement strand
TCGACTTTATGACTCAAAGGGCAGATTGACCATGGCAAAAGCGGCGAAGAAGGCAAGCAAGAAAGCAGCACCGGCAGCGGCGGCAGCAGCACCGGAAGCGACCGGCAGCAACGGGGCTACGCAGGGCGCTGCGCCATCAATGAAAATTCTCGGTCAGTATGTGAAGGATCTTTCATTTGAAAATCCCGACGCGCCACGGTCGCTGGCCGGCCAGGAAGGCCAGCCGGAAATCAACATATCAGTGAATGTAAACGCCAAACCATTGGCCGATACAGACTTTGAAGTTGAACTGCATCTCGATGCAAAGGCGATGAACAAGGACAAGGTGGTTTTCGCCACCGAGCTGCTTTATGCAGGCATTTTCCGGCTGGAAAACATCCCGCAGGATGCTCTTCACCCGATCGTCCTGGTCGAGTGTCCGCGCATGATATTCCCGTTTGCCAGACAGATTGTTGCCGACGTGACCCGCAATGGCGGTTTTCCACCGCTTATGCTTGATCCAATCGACTTTGCAGCCATGTACCAACAGCGAATTGCCGCCGAAGCTGCAAACACAGATGCATAGTGCTGGCAGACTGGCAATAGCAGGATAGAGCACGGTTTTGAGCCCATCAAAATCTGGAGTGCTGTATGGCTTTCTGGCGCAGTTTCAGGTGTGCTTTTTTGGTCTGCTGGCCTACATCGTGCGGTTCCCTAAAGTCGCCATCGACCATCCGCCGGGCGATAACGCGCCCAAGTGAAAGTCCAGAATGTCCTGTGGATTCAACTGACCGTCGCAACACAGTCTGCAAACTTCTCAGCTGGAGTTTGTGCAGCAGTAACCAGCTGTGTTGAAGTTACATTTACACTGCGCCCCCATTTGACTTTAGACCAAACTATCTCATGTAAAAAGTAGGAGATAAAACCTGCGATTGACCCGACAATGGCGATGCCACTGCTGGCTGCGAACGAACCCGTAAACAGAAAACCAATGATAGTCATCGTTAAGAGCCCTGCAATCTGCCAGGTTGCAGATTTGATGATGAGTCTTGTTGTGGTGTCCATGAGAGGTTCTCCGCGAGATGTGTTAGTCTCATCGCTATCCCGGATATTTATGAATGGACATTCTGTAAATTTGCTGCAAAATATCCAGTTTGATGATTAATATCTGCAAAGCTGAATAAAATGGACAAACGCGATCGCGCAACGATTTTTCGAAGACGCCTTTTGGATGCCATGATCCTTAAGAACGTCTCAAGAAGCGCATTGGCTAGAGAAATCCAAGTGGATCGATCCACAATTGGCCAGCTTTTAAAAGATGATCTGCCTCGCCTCCCAAACGCACAATTGGCTGCTGATGCTGCGCACGCTTTGGGAGTGAGCACAGACTGGTTGCTGGGTCTCACAAATCGCCCGGAAACCCCAGGAGACATTGTTGCAGCTGCCATGTCCCTTAGTCCCGCCGAACGAATTTCGGCAGATGAACAGCTTCTAGACTGGCACCACGAAGCTGCCGGTTACAAGGTGCGTCATGTGCCGGCAACGCTACCTGATATCCTGAAAACAGAACGCATGTTGGATTGGGAGTACTCATCGTTTCGCGATCGACGTTTACCTGAGGCAATCAGCGCTATGCAAAACCAGCTTGAATGGCTGAAGTCAGGTGTTTCCGACTATGAGATTGCTTTGCCTATACACGAAATCGAGGCATGCGCCTCCGGAACGGCATATTATGCGGGCGTGGACAAAGACGTCCGATTTGAACAACTGAATTTGATTGCAAACCTATGCGAAGAAATGTTTCCCAGATTGCGCTTGTTCTTATTCGACGCCCACACAGTGTTTAGTTCACCTGTCACCATTTTTGGCCCGAATCTAGCTGTCGTTTATGTTGGTCAATGCTATCTCGCATTTCGCGAAAACGAGCGCGTTAAGTCGTTGACAGCTCACTTTGATTGGCTTGTGCGAGAAGCCATAGTGGACGCTCGCATCGTTCCTTCGCACATACGTTCATTGTTAAACGGACAGTGCGAGCGCACGCATTCATAGCCTATTGGCGAACGGAGAAAAATGTCTGAAAAGCTTAGAAGCAACAAACGGCAACTTTGTCCGCTTCTCGGACCTTCGCTCCCTTAGGAATTTACAGGTCACGACCCTAGGTGTTGCCGGCCCTGCGCCACAACGCCTTGTCTCCCAGACCGGTAATCATGTCATTGTGCGCATCGGTTTCTGCCTGGCTTAACCGGCCGGGAAGCGGTGTCGGGCGGGTACTTACCTGGGTTTGTCCGACTTCAACTTTCTTTTCGACCTGGTGGCTATCACTGGTCAGGCCAAGCACGGTCTGGCGACCGCCGATCAGTTCCATATAGACGTCAGCCAGAAGTTCCGAATCCAGCAACGCGCCATGCTTGTCGCGTTTGGAGTTGTCGATGCCGTAGCGCCGGCACAAGGCATCAAGACTGTTCGGGCCCATCGGATAGCGTTTGCGGGCAAGTGCCAGCGTATCGATGACCCGGTCCATTGACAGTTGCTCGGTGTCAATCCATGAAAACTCGGCATTGAGGAATTTCATATCGAACGGCGCATTGTGAATGATCAGAGTGCCGTCATCGATGAATTTGAGAAAATCCCGCGCTATGTCTGCAAAGACCGGCTTTGGACGGAGAAATTCCTCCGACAGCCCGTGCACATTGAAGGCTTCTTCAGGCATATCGCGCTGTGGATTTATGTACTGATGATAGATACTGCCGGTGGGGATATGATTTAGAAGTTCAACAGCTCCAATTTCCACGATGCGATGACCGGTAAACGGGTCAAGACCTGTGGTTTCGGTATCCATCACGATTTCACGCATGCGGGCGGTCTCAGGCCAGTGATTGAAGCTCTGCTACAATAGCAAGAACCTGGGCCCGTGTATCTTCCTTCGGCACATCTGTGGAAATTACATGGGTGGCTGCAGCACGTTTTTCCTCATCGGGGACCTGCCTTGCCAGTATGGCTTCAAACTTTGCTTCGCTCATGCCGGGCCTGGCCAAGGCCCGCGCGCGCTGAATTTCATAGGGTGCTGAAACGACCAACACCGTGTCAAATTCTGCCGCTCGTCCGGTTTCAAACAGTAAAGGTATGTCAAACACCGCGATGCGGTTTTCAGATGATTGTACGGTTTCCAGGAATGCTTCCTGCTCACGGCGAACCATAGGGTGGACAATCGCTTCCAGTTTTTTCATCGCCTGGGTGTCGTTCAGCACCTGTTTTGAAAGCGCAATGCGATCGATTGCGCCTTGCTTGACGACCGCTGGAAACAGCCGGCCCACAGGTTCAACCGCCTCGCCATTTTTGGCGTAAAGCTGATGAACGACTGCATCGGCATCAAATACCGCAACACCTGCGTCTCGCAGCATGGCCGCAACTGTCGATTTGCCCATGGCGATAGACCCGGTGAGCGCTGCTTTGAGAACAGATCCATCAGCCATGAGACAGCAAATCCTGCTCGACCAGCGCCCGCAATTCGTCAGTGACCTGCGGCTCGATACCAAACCATAACTGAAATCCCGGAACCGCCTGGTGCAACAACATACCCAACCCGTCAAGAACCGGCCGCCCGAGACTGCGGGCTTGCGCCAGCAATTCGGTTTCCAGCGGCGCGTAGACAATGTCGCTGACGACGCAGTTATGTCGGGTGTTTTCAAGAGGCAACACCAGAGGTTGGCGGCCGACCATGCCGAGCGAGGTGGTGTTGATAAGCAGATCCACGAGCCCGGCGGTTGACTGCAAATCATCCCATGCCACCGGCTCAATTATGTCCGGTTGAAAGTTGGCGATGTCGCGGGCTTTTTCCAATGTCCGATTAGCGATATAAATCACCGAACATCCGCTTTGCACCAGCGCGGCGGCAATGCCGCGGGCGGCACCACCGGCGCCCAGAATAAGCACTTTGGCGTTTTTCAGTTGCAGGTCCGGATGGGTGTTTTTGAGATGGCCGATATATCCGGCCCCATCGGTCGAGGTTCCTCTGAGCAGGCCATCGCGGCGATAAATCGTGTTGACGCTGCCAATGGCCGAAGCGGCATCATCAATGGCATCAAGATGTTGGATAACCGCCTGCTTGTACGGGGTGGTGACATTGCAGCCGGCTGATTTTCCGTCCCGGATGGACGCCAGAAAACCGGGTAGTTTTTCTGCATGCAAGTCGCAGATACCATACTCAGAATCGACTCCATACTTCTTGATCCAGTGATTATGAATCAGTGGTGATCGCGAGTAGGTAATGCCGTGTCCCAAT
>CAJQND010000167.1 GCA_905479595.1 uncultured Hyphomicrobiales bacterium | reverse complement strand
CACGGTGGCTCCCGTAAGGTTCCATACCAATGGGCATGGGGTTTCGGGGATACCCGTTAACCGGCCAGCGTCTTCGTGACTAGTGCTCTGCACAGACTTCCAGCGGAAGCCGGGCATGGTCCGGCCGCGTCCTGTTAGAAGATCAACCCGAGCGGAGGCGTCGCCGAGCACGGAAAAGTTGATCGCCAAGAATGGCTTTTGAACCGTAATATTCAAAATTCACTTCGGAGCGCCACCTCTCCCCCAGCAAGCGACCACGGACGTCTCGTGCTTCCAGATGAGGGAAAGTGGGTGGAGTGTATGGGAGGGATTGAGGGCGGGGATAAGTTTCTCCCAGAGCAAAAGGCGCGCATACGCAGGGCGCCTGTCCGAACGAACGAAGCAGAAAACAGCATCATGCAGAACGCACTATTTTGAGTTCATCTTCAAATTTCAGGTGCGGTGATGCCAGCCTGCGCACAGGCGGCGAGTACAGTGGAGCGCAGCAGGCAGGCAATGGTCATGGGGCCAACACCGCCTGGCACAGGGGTAATTGATCCAGCCACTTCGGAGGCTGACGCAAAGTCCACATCACCCACCAGCCTGGTTTTGCCATTCTCGCCCTCAATACGGTTGATCCCCACATCGATGACACAGGCACCGGGTTTCACCCAATCGCCCTTGATCATTTCAGGCCGACCAACGGCGGCGACCAAAAGGTCTGCCCGGCGGCATACTTGTGGTAAATCTTTGGTGCGCGAATGGGCAATCGTAACCGTGCAGCTTTCCTGCAACAGCAACTGTGCAACAGGCTTTCCAACGATGTTTGAGCGTCCGACAATCACTGCGTCCAAACCTGAAAGAGAACCAAGCGCGTCTTTTGCCAGTAAAACACAGCCCACAGGCGTGCAGGCCACAAGCGCATCCTGGCCGGTTGCGAGCCTGCCTGCATTGATAACGTGAAAGCCGTCCACATCCTTGTCGGGATTGATGGCATTGATGACTTTTTCAGTGTCGATATGATCCGGCAAAGGCAGTTGCACCAGAATGCCATGCACATTGGGATCGGTATTGAGCTGCTCAACCAAAGCCAGAAGATCACCTTCAGAAACGCTCGTATCAAGGCGATGCTCGTACGAGTTCATGCCTGCTTCGAGGGTTTGTTTGTGTTTGTTGCGCACATAAACCTGGCTCGCCGGATCTTCACCGACCAACACCACCGCCAGTCCTGGCTGTAGCCCGTGGTCTGCCTTCAGCTTCGCCACTGCAGTTTCAACCCGCTCACGCAAGCCTGCAGCATAGGCTTTACCGTCAATGATCTTTGCCTGTGCACTCATAATTTTTCCTGCTTTTTCTATAACTCAAATGTCTAGTTTCAAGGAGCTCAACGCCTTAAGGATATCTGTCTCGCTGGCACTGATCAGGACCGTTTTGTAGCGCGATGTTTCACCAGACGCTATGGCCATGCTGGATTTCGGCAGCTTCAGCGCTTTTGCCAGTGTTTGGGTAACTGCCTTATTGGCTTTTCCCTTTTCTGGTTGCGCCGTCACGCGCACCTGCAGCGACACCATGCCATCACTGGCACGGTAGATGCCGTCTATCTTGTTGGCAGAAGATTTAGGCGTCACCCGCACCTGAAGAAGGGTGTCATCGCCAGAAGCGCGCAGCAGGCCATCTGGAAGCTGCGCCATTGCCTGCAACGCCTATAACAGTTTTGGCGCAAGATCGTAGCGGATGAAGTTGCTGAGGAAGAAGATCGCCAGCAACAGGATGATCGGCGAGAGATCAATGCCGCCAAGATTAGGCAAGAAACGACGGATTTGCCGCAGCAGTGGCTCGGTGAGCTTGTTCACCATGTCCCACAAACCATACACAAACCGATTGTTCAGATTGACCACATTAAAAGTGATCAGCCAGCTCAGAATGACCATGGCAAAGATGACGTATTTATAGAGATCCAAGATCGTCAAAACGAGCTGAATAATTGCAGTCATTGCAGGCCTCCGCGCCAGCGGTTAGGGATTTTCATCCAGCACATGTAACGATGCGCGCCGGGCTGTGCAAGGGCAGGTCTGCAATATAGCCCCGGCATGGCAAATGAGAGGCCCTGCCCCTCCAGAGAGGCCTACGGCGCGGGACGGTTTGCGCGTTGTTCCACAAGGTTCAGCATTAAGTTGAGACCGGGGATTGTCCGCTCCCAGTCCACATCTTCAGCCGTATTGTGGGTAATTCCATCTATACACGGGGTGAATATCATCACAGTCGGGACGCCGAAAGACGCCATGGAATATGCGTCGTGGCCAGCTTGCCCCAACATTTCCTTATGCCTTTCGGTAATTCCCGGCACGATTGCGCGCATCATATCGCAAAGCTCAGGGTCAAAACCATCATCTCCAAATTTCCAGGTCTTGGTGATGCGCGACGTCACCTGAGCACGCGTGCAAGATTCGACTAATGCGGCATCCAGTTCAGCCTTCATTTGCGCAAGTGTTTCCATGTCGGCATGGCGGTAATCAATGGTGAGTTCCACTTCGCTTGGCAAGATGCCATAGATATTTGGCCAGACGTCAATTTTGGCACACGTTGTTTTGCCGTTTGTTGCAGCATATTTCAGTCCAATATCGTTGACCTTGCCAATCATATAGCCTGCACCCGTCAGTGCATTGTGGCGACGATCCATGGGCGTTGGGCCGATATGCGCAGTTTCACCTTCAAACATCACCCGGTAGCCGCGAATGTTATAACTGCCGACGATCAAACCGATATCCAGGTTCTCTTCGTCGAGTTCCGGTGCCTGCTCAATATGCAGCTCGATAAAGGCGTCGAATGTGCGTTCCCCCAAAGGTTCATCACCCTTATACCCAATACGCTCCAATTCATCACCGAGCTTCTTGCCGTCCTTGTCGGTCAACTCATAGACGTCTTCAAGTTCGGTCGCACCGGTATAGGTCAGCGAGCCCACCATCGACATAGAAAAGCGCGACCCCTCCTCGTCGGTGAAATCAATAACCTCAATGGCGCGCTTTGTTTCGATGCCGGCATCGTCCAGAGACCGCAGAACTTCCAGCCCCCCCAGGACGCCAAGAATTCCATCAAATCGGCCGCCTTCAATGGTGGTGTCCAAATGGCTGCCCATGACAACCGGCGGCAAGGAAGGGTCTGAACCTTCCCGGCGAACATAAATGTTGCCAATTTTGTCGACCTTAACGGCGTAATCAGACTGGCGTGCCCAAGCGACGAACTGGTCGCGCATCGCTTTGTCCTCGTCGCTCAGCGCCAACCGCCGCAGGCCGGTCTTGTGAGTTCCGATTTTAGCGGATGCCGCAAGTGTCGACCAAAGGCGGTCTGCATCGACTTTCAGCAATTCTGCCATCAAACGCGACCTTTCCGGCGCGCTACGGCCTCCGCCAGGATACACAAGGATTCAAATAGCAGATGTGCTGCAACCAGCGCAGTGCCGCCTGACGGATCAAGCCCTGCGTTTACCTCGCACAGATCAACACCGATCACATCAATGCCCTGCAGGCCACGCAAAATCATTTGCATCTCACGGGTGGATAATCCGCCTGGCTCAGGATAGCCGGTGCCAGGGCAGATTGACGGGTCAAGGCCATCAATATCGATCGTCAGGTACATCGGGCCTGAGGCACGATCGAGAATTTCCTTGATCACCGCTTTGGGTCCGATTTCATCGAACTCGTGCTGATAAATCATCCGCATGCCCGCATCGACTGCAAAATCATTGGCGTCAACGGAATATTGCGATCCACGCAAACCGATCTGAATAGACCTTTTCGGGTCGATCAGGCCTTCTTCAACGCCAAGCCGAATAAAGGTTGCATGATTGACTTCATCACCATCAAACACTCCACCCTCGGTTTGCAGCACATCTGAATGGGCATCAAACTGGATGATTCCAACAGGCTCGGTGAGAATGCCGCCACGTTTCAACCCGCGAAGAATTAACAATGGAATGGTGTGATCCCCACCAGCAGCCAATGGAAATGATCCACCCGCCGCCATCGCCGCAAAATATTCGACAATCTTTTCCTGGCTGGCTTGCGGGTTCATTGGCGTGACCGGAGCATCACCAATATCTGCGCATTGCACCATTTCAAAAGGCGCAATGCCGGTTGCCGGATTGACGTTGCGAATGAACCGCGACCAGTCGCGAATTTGCGCCGGGCCTGAACGCGCGCCAGGGCGCATAAATGTACCCATGTCATAAGGCACGCCACACATAGCTACATCCAAGCCCTCTGGGCTAGGCACATGCGGAAGGCGCATCATGGTGGCGATGCCAGCGAACTTTTGATCATAGGGGCCAATTGCTGGCTGGTATACTTGGTCATTCTTCAACCCTTTCTCACGCAGCGTTCATTAAATTGTTGCGAGCGCACTCGTCCGCGACGTTACGGATCGATTGCGCAAGACCGGCAACATACTCGTCGACCTCAGCAGTGGTGATGACGAAGGGCGGCGACATGGCAATGACATCACGATGCGGCAATGCCCGGCAAATAATGCCGTTATTATAACCTTCTTTCATCACCCGCCCGGCGAATTTGGCAGCCGGATCTATGGGAGCCTTGGTCTTACGGTCGGCGACAATTTCGACACCGATCATCAACCCTTCGCCGCGAATATCGCCGACATAATCCAGACCACCGAGTTCCTCATTAAGGCGTTTTTTCAAATATGCGCCTTGAACGGCTGCGTTCTGTGTAAGGTTTTCACGCTCAAGAATTTCAAGGTTCGCCAGAGCCGCCGCCGCACAAATCGGGTGCGCAGAATAGGTGTAGCCGTGGCCGAACCCCGGCATGGTATGTGCTGTATCTTCCAGCACCTGCCAGACTTTTTCCGAAATGCCGGAGGCTGAAATTGGCTGATATCCCGACGAAAGCCCCTTTGCCATCGTCATAATATCGGGACGGATTTCAAACGTATCTGAACCAAACATTTGGCCGGTGCGACCGAACCCGCAGATCACTTCATCCGCAATCATCAGCATGTCGTATTTGTCCAGCACCGCCTGCATTTTCGGGAAGTATCCCTTTGGCGGCACCAGAACTCCGCCAGTGCCCATGAGCGGTTCGGCGATAAAAGCCGCGCATGTCTCAGGGCCTTCTGCAAGGATCATCGTTTCTAATTCATTTGCCAGGTGTGTTGCAAAATCCTCTTCGCTCATGCCGTCAGGTTTTTCGCGATACTGATCCACCGAATGGGTGTGCAGGAAGCCTGGAAGCGGCAGGTCGAATTTTTCGTGGTTGATCGGCAAACCGGTCAGGCAGGCAGAACCAAACGACGAACCGTGATAGGCGCGATCGCGAGAAATGATTTTCTTCTTTCTCGGCAAGCCGCGCATGTTGTTGTAGTAGTAGACCAGCTTGATATTCGTGTCGTTTGCATCTGATCCTGAGTTACCGAAATACACCCGGCTGATGCCGTCTGGCGCCATGCCCACAACACGCTCTGCCAGACGAATGGCTGGCTCGTTCGAAATAGAAGTGAACGAGTGGTAGAACGCCATCTTTTCAGCTTGCTTGGTGATCGCGTCGACGATTTCCTGCCGACCATGGCCCACATTTACGCACCAGAGACCTGCGGCACCATCAATCAGCGTGGAGCCTTTCGTGTCTGTAACGCGCACGCCTTTTGAATGATCCATGATCTTCGGACCGTTGGCCAGATGATCAGAAATCGACGTGGCAGGATGAAAGAAGAAACGTTTATCGAGTTCTTCCAGTGACAGGTTGTGTGTGGATGAAGTGTTCATCTGCTTGATCTCCGCCAAAATGTAAATATGTTTGTGATCTGTGATCACATGAAGAAACTTGACTTATGTGATATACTGTGATCACAAATCACACAAGCAAAATTTTTCAATCCAGACGCAACTCTCTTAGAGGAAATCAGAATGACGACCCTGGCGGCATCGAAGGTTAAAGGTGATGACGACGGCCCGGTCCTGGCCAAGCTGCCCCGGGAACCTCTTCATGACCGCGTCTATAAGGAACTTCGCCGCGCTCTGATGGCTGCACGTTTCACTCCTGGAGAGCAGCTGACGCTCCGCGCCACCGCAGAAAAAATGGGGGTCAGTGTGATGCCCGTGAGAGCAGCATTCAACCGCCTCGTTGCTGAACGGGCGGTAGTGCTCCTTCCAAACGGATCTGTCGCTGTGCCGCAGATGAGCGCCCGCCGCTTCGAAGAGTTGGTTGAACTTAGAGCAACTCTCGAAGGCTTGGCCGTGCGAAAGGCAGCAAAAGCAATCACGCCTGCGGAACTCGATGCCCTCGCTGAAATCAGCGATGAGTTAACCAAGGCCGGTATGTCAGGTGACGGTGAACTCTATCTCGATCTCAACAAGGCGTTCAAATTTACAATTTATGAAGCAAGCCGTTCCCCCGAACTCTTCGGTTTGATCGAGGCTCTTTGGCTTCAGTTCGGTCCGTTCATGCACAACTATGCCAAGGATGTGCGCGCCCACGGCGTTGAAGACTGCCACAGGGAAGTCCTCGCGGCATTACAGGCAAGAGATGGTGCAGCAGCCGAAAAAGCCATGACAAGCGACATTTCTGGCGGCGCAAAATTTTTGGCATCCGTTGCAACGTTTGCCCCTTAACAGGCAACATCGTGAACAGGACGGTGACAAAAAAAGTGTTTCGTACTGAGTAATTGAATAGTCGGACACAACCCCAAATTCGTGATGGCGTTCACCAGATAAACGGGTGCCCGTTGAGTGGTCGCGAAGTGTGTGGCAAAATACGCTGAAAATCAGATTGAAGA
>CAJQND010000166.1 GCA_905479595.1 uncultured Hyphomicrobiales bacterium | reverse complement strand
TCCAAAACCACTGAGGGCCGCCGCCCGGCATCTACCATTGCGCGTATCATCCTGGCTTGAAGCCGGTGATGGTCTGGATTGTCGTGTACTTCGCCAAGCAAAACGTATGGGGTGGAGGCAATGCGGTCAATCAGGCGGTCTTTGCTCACAAATTCGCGACCGTCAAAAACCTTGCCGACGAGCTGATTCTTCTGCCCCAGTTCCGAGGTCCAGGGACCAAAGCCAGCCAAAAACACCGTCAGAAGCACCAATCGGGCTGCTTTTGTCATTAATTTCACCTTGAACACTCCGCCTGTCTTGCTGATTATGTTTCGATCCCGCTGGAATTGACAGTATAAATAGGGCAGTTATAGGAAGCTGTAGCCACAAGGCTTGAGCTGGTTAGTACACGTTTTTGGAAGGGGAGCCGCGCCATGCGTACCGGGGGGCAGGTTCTGGTTGATACACTCATACGAAACGGCATCGACACGGTGTTCGGGGTGCCAGGTGAAAGTTACCTGGAAGCCCTCAACGCCATTGCGGCCAATTCTGGCACTATCCGCTACATTACCTGCCGCCAGGAGGGTGGTGCCGCTTTCATGGCGGAGGCGTATGCAAATGCCACGGACAAACCGTCCGTTTGTTTTGTTACCCGCGGCCCCGGCGTCACCAACGCCTCAATTGGCCTGCACACTGCGTTCCAGGGCTCAACCCCGATGGTGCTGCTCATTGGTCAGGTGCCGCGCGGACAAATGGAGCGTGAAGCATTTCAGGAAATCGACTACCGGGAAATGTTGCGACCCGTTACCAAATGGGTGGCGCAAGTTGATGATGCTGCGCGTATTCCAGAAATGCTCACCCGGGCTTTCCGCACAGCAGTATCAGGCCGCCCAGGCCCCGTTGCCCTGGCGTTGCCGGAAGACATGCTTATTGAAGAATGCGAAGCGCCCGATATCCGCGCCCATGCCAGAACAACTCCCAGCCCAGACCGCAACTCGATCATCGAACTGAGGACCTTTCTGCGCAATTCTGCCAAGCCCTTATTACTGCTCGGCGGCACCGGCTGGAACCGGGCAGGCCGGGAAAAGATTACTGAATTTGCCGAAAACAATGTGCTGCCGGTTGCAACTGCCTTTCGCCGCCAATCCCTGTTCGCCAATGATCATGATTGCTACATCGGCAATCTGGGACTTTTCGGCACACCGTTTCCAAATTCCTATGCCGAGGAAGCCGATCTGATTATCGCGGTTGGTGCCCGGCTTGGCAGCACAACCACTTTGGACTACCAGATCATAGAGGCACCGCAAGCACGCCAGACATTGGTACATGCGCACCCGGACGCCAGAGAATTAGGCCGGGTTTACCAGCCTGATCTTGCTATCGAAACAGACGTGAACGCCTTTGCCCATGCGGCCGCTGCCATGGGCAAATGCCGCAAGGGCGCAATTGCTGCAAACCGCAAGCAGGCCCGCACAGATTATCTTGAAAGCCTGCACCTGGACCAACAACCCGGACCGGTTGATATGGGTGAAATTATGGAATGGCTGCGCGCAGCCTTGCCGCGCGATACAATCGTCACCAATGGCGCAGGCAATTTTGCGGCCTGGCCAAACAAATATTATTCCTATCGCAGCCATGGCACTATTCTCGCGCCGATATCTGGCGCAATGGGCTACGGAATGCCAGCTGCCATCGCCGCAAAACTCGCTCATCCCGAACGTGCTGTTGTGTGTTTTTCCGGCGACGGGGATTTTTTGATGAACGGTCAAGAGCTGGCAACTGCAATGCGCTATGGCGCGAACCCAATCATTTTGATTATCAATAATTCCATGTATGGCACCATCCGTATGCACCAGGAAAAAAGCCACCCGGACAAGGTTTCCGGCACGGGGCTCACCAATCCGGATTTTGCGTCCTATGCCCGTTCCTTTGGCGCGCATGGGGAAACCGTCACCCGCACAGAAGAGTTTTACCCGGCTTTTGAGCGCGCTTATTCATCAGGTGCTGCCGCCGTCATCGAAATCATTGTTGGACGCGACCATCTCGGTCCGGATTTGACCGTTTCAGGTCTTGCCAAGTAAGGCAAATTCGACTTTCATGGCTGCAAAATTAAGGGGCATAAAATGAACGATATTGATCTGGCTGGACAAGTGGCCATTGTAACGGGTGGCGCGCAGGGTATTGGCTATGCAGTCGCGGAACGCTTGGTACGTTCAGGCGCAAAAGTTGCGCTTTGGGACATGGATGCGGAGCTTGCCCGCGAGGCGGCCACCGGCCTTTGCAAAATCGGCGATGCTATTGCCGTGCAGGTTGATGTCACCAGCCCTGACGATATTTCCAGCGCGCTTGATGAAACCGAAGACCAGCTTGGTCCTGTTTCCATCGCCGTCAACAGTGCGGGCATTGCCGGGATTAACACGACAGTAGACGACTACCCGGTCGAAGAATGGCAACGGGTGATCGAAATCAACCTCAACGGCACATTTTACCTCAACCGTGCGGTCGTGCCAGGAATGAAAGAGCGTGGCTATGGGCGCATCGTCAACATCGCCTCAATAGCCGGCAAAGACGGCAACCCGAATGCATCCGCCTACTCCGCCTCAAAAGCCGGTGTCATCGCGCTCACCAAATCTCTTGGCAAGGAACTGGCCAGTCAGGACATCGCAGTGAACTGTGTTACGCCCGCGGCTGCCCGCACACGGATCTTCGACCAGATGACTGACGAACATATCAATTACATGCTGGAAAAGATCCCACGCGCCCGGTTTGTTGAGGTTGAGGAGATTGCCAACATGATCTCGTGGATGGTGTCGGCAGAAAACTCGTTCACCACCGGAGCTGTTTTCGACCTTTCAGGCGGCCGCGCAACCTATTGACGATCAACCGGCATTGCCAAGCGCCAAAGCTTCAGCACGCACATAATCGGTCTTGCCACTTCCCAATAACGGCACTTCGTCCAGGTGCATAACCTCCCGTGGCACCCATAGGTCTGGCATATGCGCCTTTTTGGCCATTGTAACGAGGTGTTTGTGGGTGAGTTTCTGGTCGGTCGTGAGAAGTACGAGCCGTTCACCTTTTTTGCTATCAGGGATTTTTACCACAACATAATCATGACCGGGCCGTTGGTCGGCAATCATCGTCTCAACGCCCGGCAAAGACACCATCTCTCCAGCGATTTTGGCAAACCGCTTAACCCGGCCCTGTATGGTGATAAACCCTTGTGCATCTTCACTGACAATATCGCCCGTGTCATACCATCCGCCCTCAGGGCGTTCCAACACGCCTGGATTGGTGCTTCGCAAATAGCCTTTCATCACATTTGGCCCACGAATTGATAGCTTGCCCCCCTCATCAATCCCCGCAATGGGATCAAGCTTGTATTCGATACCCGGCAAAATAAGACCTACTGTGCCTGGCCGGTTATGCATGGGCGTGTTCAGGGCAATCACCGGGGCGGTTTCGGTCGCGCCGTAGCCTTCAAGAATGCGCAAACCGAACTTTTCCATCCATAGCTTGCGGGTTGTATCCTTCACCGCTTCAGCACCTGCCACCACATAGCGCATGGAATAGAAATCATACGGGTTGGCCATGCGGGCATAGCCTGCAAGAAACGTATCTGTGCCAAACATTATGGTCGCATTGGTGTCATAAATCAGCTCCGGCACCGCGCGGTAATGCAGGGGCGATGGGTAAAGAAATGTTTTTACCCCATTGAGCAGTGGCAACAACATTCCGCCGGTGAGGCCAAAGGCATGAAACACCGGCAAGGCGTTAAACG
>CAJQND010000165.1 GCA_905479595.1 uncultured Hyphomicrobiales bacterium | reverse complement strand
TAGTCGCGATGCTTACGCAACGCTCCTTCATGTTCCACGAGCGATCTCTCGTGCGGAAAGAAGAAGCGGACACTCGTGTCCGCGACTAGGGCCGACTGGCCCTCGGCGCTAATGCGCCGCCCCCGCGGAGGCGTTCACGCGTAGCGGGAACTGCCGTGAGCGATGTAAACAGCAACAGGAGCAAAACATCCATGAAATTCAAAACTCCCCGCCAACCCATTCTCAGCGACGATGCAATTGCGCGCCGGCTTGCAGTGGAGATTGAACGTTTCATTGAAGGCAATCGGCTGGCGCACTGCCCGCGAAAGGCATGCAAACGCGCCGGTGTATGCCGGGCCGCGCGGGTTACTGATTGTCCTGCTCACAAGGCATAAGCGCAACCTGCTTGTGGATGGCTGAGCGTCATCACCCGGCGAGGGGTTGCGTGGGGGATACCTTCCGGGCAACCTCAATGTGTTGGTGGTTGTTTTGATTCGTGGCGCAATATCTTGTGTCCAGAGAGTTTGCGCACGAAAAGTCCGGCAGCGTTCAGCCTACCCGCCAGAGAATGAAATGAAGAGCAACACGGGGTCTTTTCAAGACACCAATGTGGAGCAAAAGGGGACTTGTCAATGTCGGCGCTAGAGGATTACCAGAACGACGATACGCCCAATCCTTTGGACGTGATCGAAACCCTGGCCGCAGCAAATGACTGGCTATTTGATCGTTCGGCAAACGACGAAATCCACATGACTGTGGAAGGTTCGTGGAGCGATCTCCACATTTGCCTGAACTGGCGCGACGACCTTGAAGGCCTCCACCTTGCCGCGACTTTTGATATGCGCGTTCCCGCCGGCCGACGCGAAGAAGTCGGGCGGCTGGTTTCGCTGATCAATGAACAATTGTTCCTTGGCCATTTCGACCTTTGGCGCCACGACGGCGCGTTATTGTTCCGCAATGGCCTGCTGCTCACTGGTGGTGCGCAAGCCACAACCGAGCAGTGTGAGGCCTTGTTGGCACTGGCGCTTGAAGCTTGCGAGCGCTACTACCCGGCATTCCAGTTCGTGATATGGGCCGGAAAAAACGCCGAAGAGGCCATCGAAGCGTGCCTGCTGGAAACCATGGGAGAGGCTTGAATGCCTGAACTATCCGGACGGCTTGTTCTTGTTGGCGCGGGCAAGATGGGCTCCGCGATGCTCGCTGGATGGTTGAAGCAGGGCATTCCTGGCAGCCAGATTTCCATTATCGACCCCGCACCTCCGCCGGAACTTTCCAGCCTGGTTAAAGCGCACGGCATTTCCGTTAATCCCGCAATTGACACCCTAACCAACGCAGAGTTTGTGTTGATCGCAGTCAAACCACAGATCATGGATGCGGTTCTGCCAGCTCTGGTGCCCTTAAAGGCCAGCCATCCGGTTTTCGTCTCTGTTGCAGCTGGCCGCACCCTTGAAGGGTTCGAGGCTGTTCTAGGTGCGGATGCTGCAATCATTCGCGCCATGCCGAACACACCTGCAGCAGTGGGCCGTGGCATCACCGCGATCTATCCCAACCCGGTTTGCAGTGCGGAACAGACCTCCCTCGCCACATCCTTGCTTCAGGCCATTGGTGAGGTTGTTACCATTGATCGTGAAGAGCTTATGGACGCGGTTACCGCAGTGTCGGGGTCAGGCCCGGCTTATGTGTTTCATTTAATCGAGTGCCTGGCGGCGGCTGGAGAAGACGAAGGCCTTCCTGCTGAAACCGCGCTGCAACTTGCCAAAGCAACCGTTGCAGGTGCGGGAGAGCTGGTGCGCCAGTCTGATTTGCACCCTGCCACATTGCGCACAAACGTCACTTCACCGGCTGGCACAACGGCTGCCGCACTTGAGGTGTTGATGGCAGAAGATGCCATGCCCCGCCTGTTGCGCGAAGCGGTGCGGGCAGCAACAAAACGTGGTGTTGAACTCGCTGGATAAAGCGAGGCCCTAAATCCGTTGCCGCAATTTGCCCGTAAGATTAAAGTGAACTCCCAAACTGGAGAAAAAAATCGTCATGGCGCGCAAAAAACTGGCAGACAAGATTATCGACACCACCCTCGAGCTCACCGCAGAGCGCGGATGGACGCGGCTGAAACTGACGGCAATTGCAAAAGCCGCCGGAATTTCCCTGGCGGAGTTGCGCGAGCAGTTTGAATCAAAAGCTGCGATTTTGTCCGCATTCATGGCGCGCGTGGACGCACAGGTTCTCGACAGCCTGGATGATGACCCCGATCTGGGTGAACTCCCTCGCGACCGGATTTTTGATATTGTCATGCGGCGGCTTGAGGTTCTCCAACCTCATAAACCAGCACTTAAAGCAATCAGCCGTGACATTCGCGACACCCCTTCAGAATGGGCAGGTCTTTGTGGTTCAGCCGCACGCTCGCAAAGCTGGATGCTGGCAGGGGCCGGATTGGAAGATGCAGGGCTGCGCGGCTTTGTGAAGGTCAACGGCCTCGCCATGGTCTACAGCCGGGTAATCCGGGTTTGGCTGGAGGATGATGATCCGGGAATGGCGCGCACCATGGCGGAACTCGACCGCAATCTTCGCCGTGGGGAAACAGCCCTGAAGCGCGCCGAAACGCCAATTGCCCTGGCAACCGCTATTATGCAGTTCGGCAAGGCGGCCTGGCGTCAACGCGGCAAACCGGCGCCCGCAGAACCAACTCAATGAGCGGTGGCAAGATGATTGATTTTGACGACTTCCTGAAGGTCGACATCCGCACCGGTACGGTTACAGACGCACAGCCCTTTCCCGAAGCCCGCAAGCCAGCCATTAAGCTGTGGGTAGACTTTGGCGGCGAGATCGGTGTGCGAAAAACCTCAGCCCAGCTCACCCATCACTACACTCCAGATGCGCTGATTGGGCAGCAAGTCTGCGCGGTGGTGAACTTTCCACCTCGCCAGATCGGCAAGTTCATGTCTGAAATTCTGGTTCTCGGCATGCCGGATCAAAATGGTGAAGTGGTGTTGATCGCGCCGGACAAAAAGGTTCCAGATGGCGGAAGGCTTTTTTAAACCGGGATCACCATGGTTGCTTTGAGGCCGCCAAGGGCGCCATCTCCCAGGGTAAGTTCGCCACCATGGCTGTGTATAATATCGACAGCAATTGTAAGGCCCAGTCCTGATCCGCTGTCATCAAGATTGCGCGCATCATCAAGCCGCACAAATGGACGCAGAACATCTTCGCGTTTAGATGCGGCAATGCCAGGGCCGTTGTCTTCAATCATCAAAACCAGATTTTGATCTTCCAGGTTGCCACTGACAAGCACCTGCGTTCCATGACGCGCAGCGTTCACCACCAAATTGGAAATACTGCGCTTGAGGGCGTTTGGTTTGACATTCACAGTCAGGTTGCCGGGCACCTGCACTTCAACCGTAGTGCCGGTGCGCGCGGCAGTGTCCCGGATTTGCATCACCATGGTGGATATATCGGTGGCGGCGGTTTTCTCGCCAGCAGCACCACGAACAAATGCCATATAATCTTCCAGCATGTGCTGCATTTCTTCCACATCACGGCGAAGCTCTTCAACTTCCGCACTATCGTCGAGAAAGGCCAACTGCAACTTGAAACGGGTAAGCACAGTGCGCAAATCATGACTTACTCCGGCCAGCATGATCGTGCGCTGTTCAACATGACGCTCGATGCGTTGTTTCATGTCAATAAATGCCCGGGCAGCCTCTTGAACCTCGCGGGCACCACGGGGGAAAAAGTCCGGCACATCACGGCCCAACCCGAAGCTTTGTGCCACTTCAGCAAGTTGCTGGATTGGTCTGATTTGATTGCGCAAAAACACAATCGCCACCCCAAGCAACACCAGCGAAGAACCAATCATCCACAAAATGAAAATATAGGAATTCGATGCATATGCCCGGCTTTCCCGGGTCAAGGCCCGCAAAACCGTTCCTTTGCCAACCAGAACCCGGATATCTACATATCCGCTTTTCCCAACCGTATCGAGCCAGAATGGTCGGCCGACCCGTTTTTTTATCTGTGTGGAAAGTTTGTAATCGACAATATCAAAAAAGGGTTTCGACGTGGGCGGCGGCAAAGTCGAATTTTTCTCAATTTTCAAACCAAGCGCAAGGCGTTCATTTGAGAGCCTTTCAATCAGTTTGATCGAATCGTCAGTTTTAGGAAGGTTTTCGTATAAATCAGCGACAAATCCAACTTCACGTGCGACAGATTTCGACAACTGGGTGGAGATACTTGCCCAGTGCCTCTCCATGAAAACAGTTGCCATTATGGTTTGTAAAAGCACGATGGGCGCAATGATGATGATCAGCGAACGCCCGTAAAGGCCCTCCGGCACATGACGTTCCAGCCACCTGTTGAAATGCCACAACAAGGTAACGCGTTTTGAATCCGGGCCCTGATCGTGAATTGCCACCATGGCTAAACCGCTAATTCTCCAAATATTTTGTTTCAGTCGGTGTAGAGGATATAGCCCGCACCGCGCACCGTCTGCAAATATCTTGGCATTGCCGGATCGGGTTCAATTTTGCGGCGCAGACGATTAATCTGAACATCCACTGCCCGTGGTCCCTCACCAGCCGCATTCTGCGCAAGATCGCCGCGCGATATTGTTTCACCTGGTCGCCCGGCAAAAAGCCGCAACAACTCGCGTTCGCGAGTTGTTAACCGCACGATTTCGCTTTCATTTCTCAGTTCGCCGCGCTCAATATGAAACACATAGGTCCCGAGCTTAATTTCCAGGGGCAATGGCTCTGGCACAACGCTGCGACGCAAAATCGACTGAATTCGGTGGACAAGCTCTCGCGGTTCAAACGGTTTAACGAGATAATCGTCCACCCCGCTTTCAAATCCTTCAATCCGGTCTTCCGGGTCGGCGCGTGCGGACAAGATAAGGATTGGGATTTCCTGCGTTTTGCGCAAATCCTTTGCCAGCTCAAGGCCTGATTCACCTGGCATCATGACATCCAGAATCAGCAAATCAAACGCCAACCCCCGCAGTCTTGCCCGGGCATCAGCGGCGTCTTTTGCAGTGGTCACCCTAAACCCGCGGTCGCAGAGATAAGACTGCACAAGCTCGCGAATACGCCTGTCGTCATCGACGACCAGAATATGGGGAGAGTTATCGGTTAGTTCTTTGCGTTCCATCGCGAACATCTCAAATTGCGTGTGAGCTTCAGTCTATCACAGCATTTTCCGCACGTCCGGCAATCAATTGGCGAACATTGGCGCGGTCGTCTTCATTAATCAACCGAAACAATATTTCGCGGCATGCAGCTTCTGCATCACTTCCTGAGCCGCTCATTGCCTCTTCAAAACGGGCGATCTGAGGCCGAACAAGTTCGTTGCGCAAAGCCTCACCCTTAGGGGTAAGAAATAGCAGGCGCTGGCGGCGGTCCGCTTCGCCTTCTCGTTGAAAAACATGATCGGATTCAATGAGTTCCCGCAAAACCCGTCCCAGGCTTTGTTTCGTAATACGGAGAATTTCCAGTAGTTCAGAAACCCTGATACCCGGATTGCGGCCAACGAAATGAATAATTCTGTGATGGGCACGGCCAAACCCGAGTTCATGCAAAATCTCGTCCGGATCGGAGACAAAATCACGGTAGGCAAAGAACAGAAGTTCTATCAGTTCCACCATCTGTTTTTCACGCGCCTGCATCTTCGAGCCCTTCATTCCACTATCTTAACACAAAATACGTCAGCCTTGTTGACATATTTTTTTAACATTGTTACACCAGCACTCGCCTAGACGAAATATTCGATCAATTTCGACTGGTGGTAGTATTCATTTGTTACGCAAACCGGGTGTGTTTGCCTGCAAATTTCCCGTTTGGCGGTTTATAGGCCGGAGGCGGGTCAATTTGCAAAGGTCCGTGCCCAAAAAAGGCAAGAAAAGGATATTTATTATGCCTGCTCCGTCATTCGATCAGATGGATGGTCAAATCTGGTACAATGGGGAATTCGTCCCCTGGGCAGATGCCCAACTGCATGTGCTAAGCCATGGATTGCACTATGCCAGTTCAGTATTTGAAGGCGAACGCGCCTATGGCGGCGAGATTTTTAAGTTGCGTGAACATACAGAACGTTTGTTCTACTCTGCTGAAGTCCTCGGGTTCGAAATCCCCTACACCGTTGAGGAAATCGACGATGCCTGCAATCAGGCTTTGAATATCCAGGGATTCCAGGACGCCTACATCCGTCCGGTTGCATGGCGCGGGTCTGAAATGATGGGTGTTTCTGCTCAGAACAACAAAATTAATACGGCAATTGCCGTGTGGGAATGGCCAAGTTATTTTGACCCGGAACAACGCCTGAAAGGTATTCGGCTCGACATATCTGAATGGCGCCGGCCCGACCCAGCCACAATCCCCTGCAAGGCAAAGGCTGCCGGGCTTTACATGATCTGTACGTTGTCGAAACATGCTGCTGAGAAGAAAGGTTATGCAGATTCGATGATGCTCGACTATCGTGGCCGGGTTGCGGAAGCCACCGGGGCGAATGTTTTTTTCGTCAAGGACGGCGAGTTGCACACGCCCGTTCCTGATTGTTTCCTCGACGGCATCACCCGTCGCACAGCAATTGCGTTGGCCCATGATCGCCAGATCAAAGTGAACGAGCGGATTATCCTGCCAGACGAAATGGCGGATTTCGAACAGTGCTTCATTACTGGCACGGCGGCGGAAGTCACGCCGGTTTCAGAAATCGGACCTTACCAGTTTGAGGTAGGCGAAATTACCAAAACCATCATGGAAGACTATATGAAATGCGTTCAACCGGGATGAAGGTTTAACAGACCTGATCCGAGAGCACTTCGAACTTAACGGGCGGCAATCTAATAACGGTACTGACAATACCATTTGCCGCCCTTTTTAATGGCGCGTATCCCTTCACCATACCCCTTGTAGGCTTTCTTGCACCATTCAGTGATACCTTCCCGGTTTTTCGGCACGGGTTTTGCTGATCTCGCCTTGCGATAATAGCAGGTGTAACGGGATCCGTTCTTACTGAAGACCGTTTTGGTGTATCTCTTGCCATATTTTTTCCGGCAAACCGCTCTGGCTTTTTTCTTCTGCGCCTTGGTTGCGGCAAAAGCAGGTGAGGTTAAAAATCCGCTTGCGATCGGTTGAAAACACAACGCAAAACCTGCCAATGCGACTATCAAAAACAATTTCTTCATCAAAATCACCAAAAAATTTATAAAAAATATATGATTTCATTTTGAGCCGAAATCTGCAATCCGTCTAGCAGGAGCCGACATTAATATACAAAACTTTGAAAAGAAAAACGTCCTTGCTACCCGCCGGTTACCGGCGGAAAGAAAGCAATTTCGCGTGCACCCTTTATCGAGGCGTCCAGCGGCTGATGCGTTTGGTCAACTGCTGCACGAATTGCTGAGAGGTCTTCAAAGGCAAAGGCATATTCGTCGCCCTTTGCTTTCAACCAATCGATTAATTGAGCAACGGTTTCAACCCCGTCAGGAAGGTCAACCGTTTCGGCACCTTTGCCAGTTTTCTGGCGCACCCATGCGAAATAGAGAATCTGCATATCAATCAGTCATCAACAATATGGCTGAGCCCGGCACGGAAATAATCATACCCGGTATACAGAGTTAAGCTGGCGGCAATCCATAGCCCGACAATGCCGATCTCGGTGTTGTAAGGCAGCACTTTATCGCCAGCTTCGCCTGCGATCAAAAAGCCCAGTGCTACCATTTGAATGACAGTTTTCCATTTGGCAAGATAGGTCACAGGAACAGAAACCTGAAGCTCTGCCAGAAATTCCCGAAGTCCTGAAACCAAAACTTCGCGGCACAGAATTATCAGGGCCGCCCATAAGTGTACGCCCGTTATGGTCCCCACTGTTGCCAGCATGAGCAAGGTTACAGAAATCAGAAGTTTGTCCGCAATCGGATCAAGCATCCGCCCAAGTGCTGATTGCTGATCCCAGATACGCGCCAGATACCCATCGAAAAAATCAGTGATGCAAGCAGCGGTGTATATAGCCAAGGCGAGCCATCGCACACCATCGCCTGGAAAGAAAAAGCATGCTGCCAAAGCGGGCACGGCAAGGATGCGTCCATAGGTAAGCATATTGGGCAACGAAGTTGCCGCACGCACCCGGCGGATTGGCGGTTTGCCTTTCACATTATTTCCCGAAAGCTCAGTCATATTCCCTTGTTAATCCATTTGGTCGTGAAAGTGTTCAAAAATTTGTTTTGCCAGTGCAGAAGATATTCCTTCAACCGATGATAAATCCGTTTCGCTCGCCCGGCTCACAGACCGTGCTGAACCGAAATGACGCAACAGGGCTTTTTTGCGTCCCGGACCTATTCCGGCAATCTCGTCCAGTGGGTTGGCTCCAATAGCCTTCTTGCGCCGCGCGCGGTGGCTGCCAATAGCGAAGCGGTGAGCCTCATCACGTAACCTTTGTATATAGTAGAGTACAGGGTCGCGCATCTCCAGCATGAACGGTTTGGCATCGTTCACATAAAAATGTTCACGACCCGCATTGCGATCTGGCCCTTTTGCGATACCTGCCACTGCCAGGTCTTCAATTCCAAGATCGGCAAGAACTTCCTGCACTGCAGAAAGTTGCCCCTTGCCACCATCTATCAACACCAGATCAGGCCATGGAGATGCGTCCATATTTTCATCATCTGTGTCGACCTCGACAGAACGTTTTCCTTCTTCTTTGAGCAATCTGGAGAATCGTCTGGTGAGCACTTCCTTCATCATTGCAAAGTCATCTCCCGGTGAAATGTCTTTCGATTTGATATTGAACTTTCGGTACTGGTTTTTCAAAAACCCTTCCGGACCAGCAACAATCATTGCGCCTACAGCATGCGCGCCCTGAATATGGCTGTTATCATAGACTTCAATACGCTGCGGTGGGGCGTCGAGGTTAAACACCCCCGCGACCCCTTCCAGCAGGCGTGTCTGCGATGACGCTTCCGCCATGCGCCGGGCCAGTGCCTCGCGGGCGTTCGATGCCGCATGTTCCACAAGAGCGCGTTTTTCGCCGCGCTGTGGGACGCTGACCCGCACCTTTGATCCGGTCTTCACCGTCAGCGCATCTGCCAGCAAGGACATACCTGCAATTTTTTCCGGCAGGAAAATGAACTTTGGACATGGTTTTTCATCGTAGAACTGCGCCAAGAACGATTCCAGAATTTCCTCACGCGAGTAGCTTTTGTCGGCACGCGGGTAATATGCCCGGTTGCCCCAATTCTGTCCGCTGCGGAAAAAGAAAACCTGAATGCAAGTCTGCCCACCCTCTTCGGCGATGGCGAACACATCAGCTTCGGAGACCGAATGAGGATTGATACCTTGATGCGACTGAACATGGCTGAGGGCAGAAATCCGGTCCCGGTAGCGGGCCGCACGCTCAAATTCCAATGCTTCGGCAGCCTCCTCCATCTGTCGAGCCAAGCTGTCCTTTACACCCTGGCTGCGCCCAGACAGAAACGCCAATGCATCTTTTACCAGCCCATTGTAACCTTCATCTGAAATCTCCCCCGTGCATGGCGCGGCACAACGTTTGATTTGATAGAGCAGGCATGGCCGGGTCCGGTTTTCATAAACTGAATCAGAGCAGGAGCGCAAAAGGAACGCCCTTTGCAACGCATTGATGGTGCGGTTCACCGCTCCGGCTGAGGCGAACGGGCCAAAATACTCGCCTTTGTGGCTACGGGCACCGCGGTGCTTGCGTATCTGAGCAACCCCATGATCGCGGGAAATCAAAATGTAGGGAAAGGATTTGTCATCGCGCAGCAGCACGTTATAGCGCGGACGCAGTTTCTTGATCAGGTTTGCTTCAAGCAAAAGTGCTTCGGCTTCACTTAGTGTGGTGATGAACTCCATTGTGGCGGTGTTCAGGATCATTCGCGCGATGCGCGTTGTATGTCCGGTCAGGCGGGTGTAGCTGGTCACCCGCTTCTTGAGGTTTCGCGCTTTGCCAACATACAAAACATCACCTGCCGCATTCATCATGCGGTAAACGCCAGGTTTATTCGGCAGATTGCGCGCGAAGGCGGCTATCACCTCCATACCAGGGAGACGTGCGTCACCTTCCGATTGTTCAACCGTATCGTTATTTTGAGTTTCAGCCATTACATTACAGATATGCGCCTGCTGGCCGATTATTTCAAATGGCTTTCATCTAACGTCCACGCTCAATCTCAATTCCAACCCCTGCCGCTTCAGCAATGGCCTCTGGTTTTTCAATGCGCACGCGTACGCTCAACACGCGCTCATCGTCCAGGCAAGAAATTGCGATCATCTCTGCCAGGGTCTCCACGAGGTGCACATGGCCAGTAGCGATTATTTCCTTTATTCGCTCAACAACCGAGGCGTAACAAACCACGTTGTGATGATCGTCGTTGAGCTCCGAACCGGTTTCAGGAACCGATAGTTCGATATTGATAATAATCTTTTGTGGATAGATCTTCTCGTGTTCGAAAATGCCGAGGATCGCTTCCAGTTCCAGATCGCGGATGAACACGCGGCGGACGGTTTGAAACTCACCAGCACTTGGAGCCTGTCCGGCAGTTTTCACTAAGTTGGTCATGTCCATTTTCCGTCCATCTTGCACAAGGCCAGACACTGCCCCCCTCGTGTCCGTTTGTCACCAAAATTCAATCAACACGATTTCTAGAACAAAGTTTCTGCAAGGGCCGAATGGCGAGGCATGAATACAGCAGCAATGTAGGCCAGATAGGCCAATACAAACATCGCCCCGGCGCGGCGAGAGATTTCTCTTCCTGACCAAATGAACGGCACAAGAACAAGCACTGCCGCCAACATTACCCAAAGGTCAAAACGCAGCAGAGCTTCAGGCACAGGAATTGGAACAAACAACGCGGTGAGCCCCATGATTGCTAACAGGTTGAACAGGCAGGAGCCGAGCACATTACCAAGCGCAACCCCCGCCTCACCGCGCAATGCTGCCATAGAAGTAGCTGCCAGTTCCGGCAGCGAGGTGCCGAGAGCGACCAGCGTCAAACCAATTACAGTGTCAGAAACACCGTATGAACTGGCAATTTCAGAACCAGTCGACACAATAATATGCGCGCCCGCTGGGAGACCAATAATGCCTGTCAGAATAAACACAGAAATCAACACTGTATTCGGCAGCTTGTCACCAATATCTGATACTTCATCTTGGTACTGCCGTGGTGCCTGCAGACCGGTGACGACGAGGAACAAAATGATGAGCGAGAACAGCAATGCGCCCTGCCAGATATGTAGCGGGCCGAAGAAGCACAAAACGATAAACAATACAGTTGCAGCCAGAACATAAGCCATATTCCGGCCAATGAACGGCTGCGCGCAAATGGTTGGTGCGATCATTGCAGGTAAACCAAGTACCAGAAAAATATTGGCAATATTTGAACCAACAATGTTGCCGATCGCCATACCCGTTGAAGAATTTAACGCCGCATCAAGCGATACAACCAGTTCTGGTGCGGAGGTGCCAAACCCAACGATTGTCAAGCCAACGATCAATGGTGCCACGCCAAGGCGCAATGCCAGGCCAACTGAACCGCGCACCAACATATCACCTGCAACGATGAGCAGAATAAAGCCACCAATTAATTCGAGATAAACCATAAATTCTTTTGCCCCGGTCAAACAGACTGAGCTGGCATATGGGGGCGCCAGCCTCGTATTCCAACTAGCAAAAATGGGACTTTGGTCAGGATCTGCTAATTTTTTACTGCAATCCAGAATGTCATCTGACCAACGTGGATACGTGGTGCATCATGGGTCGCAAGCCAGCTCTCGGCCTGGCCTGATGATACCAGCGCTGAAAGGGTGTGGCATGCACCACCCATTTCTTTATCAGGCGCAAGGGACCAAATGGAATCCCCGGCTCGCCATTCCGGCCGGTGCGGGCCGGATATATCTAAATAGGCGTCGCCTTGCATAATTGCGTTGAGCGGAACATGGCGTGCGGTTATTTCAAACCCGGCTTCATTCAGCATCTGCGCAAACATTGTGGTAGGTGCAATTCGTGCGCAGACCGTGTCCAAAGCGGTGGGAATAAGGTGATTATACCAAAATCCATCACGAAGCTGGCGGTGCGAACAGGCATTGATCATGAACAGACCGCCAGGTTTTAGTACCCGAGCTACCTCGTTTACCGCCGCTCGATGGCCATTACGGGCAAAATCTTTTCCCGTTTCGAGGTGATGCAGAACCTGGTTGATCATAACTGCATCGAATGTATCGGCCTCAAATGGAAATGATAAAAGAGACCCTTGTTCAAGGGTAATCGATCCAGCTTCGACCCCTTGAGAAAGCTTGGCCTTGGCCTTGGCCAGCATTTTAGGGTTGAAATCAACTCCGTTGAGGTGTCGAACAAAAGGATGTAGCACCTCCGCATAGTTTCCAGTGCCGCACCCTGCGTCTAGCAAACGAACTTCGGATGCGGGAACCGGTGCGAAACGCTGTAAAGCACCAAGCCAAATTTCGAACGCTTCTGCTTTCCGAGTCTGGTCGTAGACGTCGGCACCATAAGTATAGTTATGAAAGACGCTCATTGAGCTGTCGGTTGGTAAACCACTTGCCAATCCTCTGGTGCGCGGGCGTTTTCACAGTCATCCCACGCCGCGTAGCGTAGCATGGAAAACACCCCATCGCGCCAGAGCCACACACCCAACACTCCACATCCATCCAGGCCTTGCGTTTTCACGCGACTGGAGAGAATGCCGCTCTCTTTGTCAAAACTTGCATTTACCAGGCGGTCAGTTCCGCCCCACCCGGTCTCTTTGCTGAAGCGCGCAAAAAGCAGCGCATCTACCGCGCCACCCTTTTGCACGATGTAAACACGCGATGCTGGGTTGGTGTTGCCCGCAGTACATGGCACCAAGTAAATATTCACGCCGTCACCAAGATCATATCGCTTTGAGGCTGCCTCTGAAGCCGGGCGGCCTGCCCAGCGTGCACAGGCCTCGACCTGACTTTGCAACGCCATTACACCGGGTGGCAATGCAAGTGGTGCAACGTTGAGATCATCACCAGCTTCAGGTTTCGCCGCTGAGCGGACAGGCGGCCCAACCCGGGTGGATTTTTCATTGCGCTGCTGCTCGCTGTTCATCCATGTCACAGCTGCAGAAAGCCCACGTAAGGAAAATTCCGCAACGCGGATTTCACCACGGCCATCACGGAATGAAACCGACATAGAGCTACCCTGCTTCATCGCCGGATATAGATCACCAAGCATGGATTTATCGGATAGAAAAAATTCAAAACCGTCATCAGACACTTCATAACCAGCACCTTGGGCAAGAGCAAACGCCGGCCCGCCGATAATTCGGAGATTTAAAATCTCGCCTTTTGCAGGCAAGTGGGTGATCGCGGAAAACGACAGAACCAACGGTGTGAGTTCACCGCCATCCCTGCTTGCACGAAATGCATAATCTGCCGTGTCAGAGCTGGTATCAGCCGGTGAAAAGACAGATGCGGAACAAGAGGTATCTTCCTGACAAACACCTTGCCAATCGCGGAAATTCTGCAGTTTGTCCCCAAACGCTGCATCGGTTGTCTGGCCCTGCACCACTGCAGTAAGCGATAAAAAGAACATCCCAGTCACAAGGGCCGAAAATTGAAGCATTTTATAAATTTTACTCATATTTTCCAACAACTTAACAAACAAAAATCAATTCGAATTAACCGCAGCATTCGCCGCACGCCAGACTTTCTCGGCTGTTAAGGGCATATCTACATGGGTAACCCCGTGTCCGGCAAGTGCATTACATATCGCATTTACAATTGCAGGTGGTGCGCCAGTCGCGCCTGCTTCACCTGCTCCTTTCACGCCCAATGGGTTGGTTGCGGTCGGAACATTCTCATTCAAACCAACAATAATTGAAGGGAGATCGTCAGCGCGCGGCATTGTATAATCCATAAAACTGCCGGTAATCGGTTGGCCACTCTCATTATCGTAGACAACACCTTCGAGCAGAGCTTGGCCAATCCCTTGCACTGCACCACCTAGAATTTGCCCTTCGGCAATCAGCGGATTGATTATGCGGCCAAAATCATCAACGATCGAATAGGCCAACAAATCAACGTTCCCGGTGTCAGGGTCAACTTCAACTTCTGCGATATGGCAGCCGTTTGGATAGTTGAATGCTTCGCGTTCATACTTCTGTTTGGCCGAAAGGCTTGCAGGCACATCATCAGGCAAATCAGTTGCATCAACCAATGCGCGATGAAGTTCCAAAATCGAAATCGTCTTGTTGGTACCGCGAAGAGCAAACAACCCGTCTTCGAATTGAATATCTGACTGTGAACCTTCAAACAAATAGGCCGCAGCGCGTTTTCCTATCTCGATCACTTTGCCAGCCGTTGCATTGAGTGCATTTCCACCCGTGGCCAGTGATCGCGACCCGCCATGGCCGCCACCTGTCGCGATGAGGCCGGTATCGCCTTGCACATAACGAATATTGTCAGGTGCAATACCAAGCTCAGAATGTACAAGCTGAACATAGGTGGTTTCATGGCCCTGCCCGGTCGACTGGGTTCCCATCAGCAAGGTGATCTGACCATCATCGTCGAAACGAATTTCCGCTTCCTCAACCGGCGCACCGAGCGTCACCTCAAGATAGGTGGAAAATCCAAGACCACGGCACTTGCCACTGGCCTCAGTAGATTTTTGACGCCTGGAAAAGCCCGCCACATCGATCTGTTGCGATGCCATTTCCAGGTTTTGCGCGAATTCACCGCAATCGATCACCATTCCTAGGGCCGTTTTGTGCGGAAACGTGGAAATGAAATTCTTTCGCCGCAATTCCAGTCGGTCCATACCGGTTTGGGTGGCAGCAACGTCAATAATCCGCTCAATGATATAGGCCGCTTCCGGCCGCCCTGCTCCGCGATAGGCATCAACAGGAATAGTGTTGGTGAACACGGCCTTCACTTCCATCGAAATGGCTGGAATATCATAGGCACCGCCCATCACCACCCAACTGGCGCTGGTTGGAATAATCGTACCGAAACTTGAAAGATATGCGCCCATATTAGCGATCGTATCGACTTTCAAAGCGGTAAAGTGGCCTTCTGCGTCCAGCGCGAGTGTCGCCTTTGTGAGGTGATCGCGGCCATGGATTTCAATAAGGAAATTTTCACTGCGTTCGGCAATCCATTTTACCGGGCGGTTCAGATGTTTTGCGGCCCATATACACAGAACGTTTTCAGGGTAGACAAAATTCTTGGCTCCAAACCCACCACCCACATCCGGCGCGTGAACCCGGATTTTTTCAAGCGGCACCTTGAAAATAACGTCCGCCATTTGCTGGCGCTGCGCATGCACGGCCTGACCGGAAACATGCAGGATGTATTGCTCATCTTCGCCATCCCACACTCCAACGGCGCCGCGGGTTTCCACCGCCGCCGGGGCCAGCCGGTTATTGATCAAATCCAGCTCAACAACATGGGCAGCGTTGGCAATTGCTGCATCGGTTGCCTCCCGGTCACCCTTGAAGAAATTGTAGCAAAGGTTGGAACCAAATTGCGGCCAAACCACCGGTGCATCAGCGTCAAGAACCGTTGAGAGGTCAGTAACATGATCAAGCGGTTCATAGTCAATCTCAACCAGTTCGCCCGCGTCTTTTGCCTGGCTGCGGGTTTCCGCAACAACGAACACCACCGGATCGCCAACGAAACGCACGTAATCACTGGCCAGGGCGTGGCGTGGCGGATGACGCACGCCGTTTTCGTCCACACCATCAATCGCCGTCAGGGTTGGAAACGGAGCATTGCCGGATTCCATATAGTCTTCACCGGTAAAAACAGCGATTACACCCGGCGCGGATTTAGCTTCCGCCGCGTCAATCGACACAATGCGGGCATGCGCATGGGGGGAGCGAACCACTGCAGCATGCGCAACACTTTCAAAATTCAGATCGTCAATATAACTGCCCGCACCGGTTAAAAAGCGCTCATCTTCGCGCCGTCTAACGGCTTGTCCAACACCAAATTTTTCCATCTTGTTCCCAATTTTAGGTGGTTCTAATTCTTGTCTTTGAGGCGTGCTAAAAGAACATCGCGTTCTGGCACAAACTCGGCGGCAATCCAGTAATCTTCCAGCGCCTGCAATTGTTTGCCCAGTTCTGGGCCTTCTTCAATACCCAATGCCTGCAAATCGTTCCCAGACAGCGGAAATTCCGGACGAACCCAGTTTTGCGCCTGTACCAGCGATACGCGCCAAGCTTCGTCATCAGGCGCGTCAGACGACCCCGCCCAGGCCAGCAATAGAGCAGCAATAATGGTGTCGTTACCGAACCAGTACAACAATCGATCCAGTTCTGCAGGTCTAAAACGTGGCGAAACTGGCGGCGCGGATGCCACAGCCTTTAAACGCTTCATTTCGTCATTTGTCAGAACCAGCGCCGTACGGGCAATTGCAGCATCCAGGTTTGGATAAAGCGCCATCAGTCGGAGAAACGGATCACACACATTGTTTTGGCTCAACTCAAGCGCTGCCAAGTTTTCCAGAGCAGATACGGACGCAGCGCCTGGCAAAATATGCGCGAGAACACCGTCTTCCTCCATGAGGAGGATGGTTGAAACGGCCCCTGGTGCAACCAGCAATTTAAAGAATTCCTGTCGCATGCGTTCACGCGAAAGCGTGTCTAGCCCGGCGCGCGCCATCTTGCAGGCCGCACGACCCGCGGTATCAGGTGCGCCCTCACCAAACCGGGCATGAAAGCGGTAAAACCGTAAAATCCTGAGATAATCTTCCTGGATTCTGTTTTCCGGCGTTCCGACAAATCGCACTGTACGTGCACGCAAATCCTTATACCCACCCACCAGATCGTGCACATTGCCATTCGCATCGCAGTACAAGGCGTTCATTGTAAAATCGCGGCGCTGTGCATCTTCCTGCCAGCCAGCGGTAAAGGAAACCCGCGCATGGCGGCCAAATGTTTCGCTATCAACCCGTAATGTCGTTACTTCAAAGGCTTTCCGCTCGCCTTCAGGCCCGGCAACCAATGTGATTGTCCCATGCTCTTCGCCGGTCAAGTGAACACCCAATCCAGCCTTTGTTCCCGCTTTCACAACCGCATCTGGCGTCAAAGTGGTAGCGACATCAATATCACTTGCCGCTTGACCAAGCAGGGCATCGCGAACACACCCGCCAACAGCAAGGGCCTCGCCACCCGCTTTCCTCAAAGCCTCCATCACCGTTTTGAATCTGACATCCTTGATCCAGTCTTCGTTCGCCAGAGATGGTATTTCCGGGGCTGCCATAGGCATCACTCGCCTTCACGTCCGGGAGCATAAACCCGGTCATAAAAATTGCGGATCATTCCAGCTGTTGCACCCCAGATATAGCGCTCACCATATGGCATGGCGTAAAACCAGCGCTTTACCCCCTGCCATTCACGGCCATGACGCTGATGGTTTGCCGGGTTCATCAGAAAACTCAGCGGCACTTCAAAAATATCGGCCACCTCACCAGGTTCCGGAACCGTGGTAAATCCCGGCTCAACCAAAGCGACTACCGGGCAAATGCGATACCCCGTGCGCGTTTGATAAGCATCAAGGAACCCCAAAGGTTCAACAAACCGGCGGGCAACACCGGTTTCTTCTTCTGTTTCGCGAAGGGCAGCAGCTAACGGGCCGTCATCGCCGGGGTCCACCTTGCCGCCCGGAAAAGCAACCTGACCGGGGTGGCTGGGAAGGTGATCAGTTCGCTGGGTGAGTAAAACTGTGAGTTCGCGTTCGCGCATAACAACCGGTACGAGAACGGCGGCTTCGCGTTGAGGCAAACCGTCATCGAAAGTCGGGCCTAAATCCATGTTCAGGTCATCGTCAGACCTTGGTGCAGGCAAGGCATGGTTGTGCGCTTCTTCTGGAACCGAGGCCAACAGGTGTCTGGCAGCCAGAGCGCGAAACTCACGGGTGGAAAATTCAAACAATGTCTTAGATTCCAATCTCACCGGCTCGCGCCATTGGCCAAAACCGACCAGAGCTCCAAACGCCAAACCAATCTTCACCTTCGTGTCGCTGCTTCACTCCAAGATTAACAAGATCGTAGAAAATTGGTCGATTGACCAGCGCTTCAAGGCGCCCACGCACCAAAACATATGGTTTCAAACCTTCTGTGCCCTGTTCTTCCTCAAACCGCATTGGATGGTCATCATCAACCGTTACTGCATCACCTGTTTTGGTCACAAAATTAATGGCCTGGTGTTGTCCCTCACCTTCAGCGTGCATATGGACAATCAAAAAAGGTGCATCATCAACTGTGATGCCAATTTTTTCCACCGGCGTTACCAGATAGATTTGGCCATCATCATCTTTTCGCAATACGGAAGAAAACAACCGGACAAGTGGTTCTCGCCCTATCGGTGTCCCCATATAGTACCACAAGCCATCCGCGCCGATACGCATGTCGATCTCGCCACAGTAAGGCGGGTTCCACAAATGCACGGGCGGCAAACCCTTGGTTTTTGATACTGCTTTCTCCAGCGCAGCCAATCCACTTGCGGGATCAGACGTACCGGCACCAACCGCAGATTCACCGTCTTCGCTCATGAAAATTCCATTCTTCTTCAGATCAGAGGCCATTATGACATAATTTTAATGGTCCATGCCTCATATCAGTCACGTTTACAGTCATAAATCGTAACAAGCATCAAGCTTTTGTGAGCGCACGAACGACGCAAACCCTTCTTATTCCTCAACTTGGCAACTATAGTGAGTCGTATGCAGACCATCAATAAAACCGCCAATCAGTCCGACGCGAAAATTGTCGAGACGATTGAAGAAACCGGCAGCAAACTTGCCGAAGTTCGCACCGCCATCGGCGATGTCATTTTCGGACAACAAGAGGTCGTCGATCTTGCTTTAACCGCGATTTTAAGCGGCGGCCACGCCCTGTTGGTGGGTTTGCCCGGTTTGGCAAAAACAAAACTGGTGGAAACATTTGCCAATGTTCTGGGGCTTGCGGAGATGCGCATCCAGTTCACGCCAGATTTGATGCCAGCCGATATTGTCGGATCTGAGGTACTTGAAGAAGCAAAAGACGGAAAACGTTCGTTTCGCTTTATCAAAGGTCCGGTTTTTTGCCAGCTTCTCATGGCTGATGAAATTAACCGCGCTAGCCCGCGCACTCAATCCGCTTTGCTGCAGGCCATGCAGGAACATCATGTGACAGTGGCGGGTCAACGCTATGATTTACCTGAACCATTTCATGTGCTGGCAACCCAAAACCCATTGGAGCAGGAAGGTACATACCCCCTGCCAGAAGCACAACTCGATCGGTTTGTGCTGCAAATCGACGTGCCCTACCCCGACCTTGAATCAGAGCGTAAAATGCTCTTTGCAACGACCGGTACAGTTGACGAAGCTTCAAAACGGGTTTTGTCAGCGGGCGAGCTGGTCGCTGCTCAAAAACTCATTCGTCAAATCCCGGTTGGCGAAAGCGTGGTTGATGCGGTGTTGAAACTTGTCCGCTCGGCACGCCCCGATCCAGACGCAGAAGAGTTCGTGCGCCAGAATATCGCGTGGGGACCAAGTCCGAGAGCCTCGCAGGCGCTCATGCTTGGCGTGCGCGCACGGGCGTTAATGGATGGTCGCCTTGCGCCATCCGTTGATGACGTGATCGCGCTTGCCAAGCCGGTGCTGAACCACCGTATGGCACTGACATTTGCAGCTCGGGCAGATGGCATCACGCTTGATGATGTCATTGCCCGGCTCACCAGTAACCTCGGGTAAGGAGCAGGCTTATCGCTGTGGGCTCTTCAGACAGGCAAGCCGCCAAGGCGCAAGCGCATGGATTGCGCGAACGCGCTGAAGTGCTTGCGGCAGCTTTTCCCGCATTGATGGTGGAAGCCGACCGGGTTGCGCAAACTGCTGCTCATGGCCTGCATGGACGCCGCCGGGCGGGCACTGGCGAAAGCTTCTGGCAATATCGGCGTTACCGCGACGGAGACCCGGCATCGTCAATTGACTGGCGGCGTTCCGCGCGATCTGAAAAAATCTATATCCGCGAAAATGAATGGGAAGCGGCAAATTCCGTCTGGCTTTGGTGCGACTTGTCCAACTCGATGGAATTCCATTCTCATTTGAGTGATATCTCAAAGCGCGACCGCGCCATTGTTTTAACACTGGCGCTGGCTGGCTTGCTTTTGCGCGGTGGAGAACGGGTCGGGTTGCTAGGCTCTGATATTCCACCCTCCATCCATCGATATGCAGTTCGCCCCATGGCGCGGTGGATGACGGATACTGGACTTGAGAACGCTGGGGATGGATTACCACCTGAAGCGCGCTTGCAGCGGTTTTCAAGCTGTGTCCTTATCGGTGATTTTTTACAACCAATCGATACCATTGCAGCACGCCTTGCCTCAATCGCCGCCCGTGACGTGAGTGGCCATCTGGTGCAGGTTCTTGATCCGGCAGAAGAAACCTTGCCCTATGAAGGCCGCAAGGAATTTGCTGAAATGAACGGGCCGCTTAAACTTACAATTGGCCGCGTTGAAGGTTTGCGGGGCGACTACCAAAAGAAAATTGAAGACCACAAGGCGCAACTTTCTGCATTGACCCGCAGAATGGGTTGGACGTTCACTTTGCACCACACTGACAACGCGCCCCAACAGGCGTTGCTGGCGCTTTACGGCATGCTGTCTGGCGACTTTGCCAGCGGCCGCGCCAATTGGGGGGCATAGCGCGGCGATGATTTGGCAAATTGGCTCTCTCGCATTTCTAAACCCATGGGCTCTGGCTGCACTTGTAGCATTGCCAATCCTTTGGTTTTTGCTTCGGTTCACACCGCCAAAACCGGAACTCATTACCTTTCCGCCAATTCGATTTCTGCTTGAACTGGTATCTCGCGAAGAAACTCCACATCGCACCCCATGGTGGCTCATTTTGCTGCGTCTGGCAGTGGTCGCATTTATCATCGTGGCCATCGCGGAGCCAGTGCTCAACCAGCCAAAACCAGGCGCAAAACACTCCGGGCCACTTTTGTTGGTCATTGATGATGGCTGGGCTGGGGCAAAGAATTGGCAACGCACTCTTGCTGCTGCAGATCAGGTTTTGGACCGCGCCGCGCGTCAGTCCCGTACGGTAATAACTGCCTTTACAGCACCGCGCCTTGGGCCACAGGATCTCGTGCCGCAGCGCGCTGATATCGCCCGCGACACCATTTCCGCCGCCCAGCCGCAGCCATTGATGCCAGACAGGCCTGCGCTTGCTAAAAACTTGACGACAAAACTTGGCAAACCAGACAAACTCGAAATCGTCTGGCTGTCAGATGGAGTTGATTATGGCGCAGCCCGGACATTTGTTGAAACCCTGGCAACCCTCTCCAATAATCCGGCTTCAGTTAGTGTTCTCGCACCAGACAATTCAGCACTGCCGCAGATCATCAAAGGGGTTTCTTTGGACACCGGAAAGCTGACCGTCGCCCTGCATCGAGCGAGCCGAAAAATATCCAGCGGCGAAGTGCAGGCATTCGCTTTGAATGGGCGGAGCCTTGGTTCGGCAAATTACAGTTTTCCTGTCGATGCCACTGATGCAACTACCAGCTTCGACATGCCGATAGCTTTGCGCAATGAAATCTCACGCATTGAAATCAACGAGGCGCGTTCCGCGGGTGCAACTTATCTTGTCGATGATACGTGGCGGCGCAAAACGGTTGGTCTTGTTTCAGGTGCAGGCAAGGCAATGGACCAGCCATTACTGTCGCCGCTTTACTATGTTTCACGTGCTCTTGAGCCATACGCGGAAGTGCACATCGCCCCGACTGACGAAGCCAATAATGGCATTCGCGAACTCATTGATGCAGGGTTGTCGGTGTTGGTGCTAGCCGATATTGGGACTTTACAGCAAACTGACCGGGATGCTGTGGAAGATTGGTTAAACAAGGGCGGCACATTGGTGCGGTTTGCCGGGCCACGCATGGCTGCGCGCCATGATGATCTGGTGCCGGTTCCCCTCCGCCGCGGCGGGCGGGCTCTTGATGGCGCCTTGTCGTGGTCATCCCCACAACCGCTCAGCGCGTTTGAGGAAACCAGCCCGTTCTTTGGCTTGAATGTGACCGGTGAGGTAAGTGTGAACCGGCAGGTGCTCGCCGAACCGGTTATGGATTTGGGTGAACGCACCTGGGCCCGGCTGGATGATGGCACACCCTTAGTGACTGCTGCAAAGAAGGGAGCCGGAACGGTAATCCTCTTTCATGTAACGGCTGAACCAAGCTGGTCAAACCTGCCGCTTTCAGGATTGTTTGTAGAAATGTTGCGCCGGGTCGTATCGCGCGCCCAAGGTGTTGCGGGAACCGGCGAAGAAGCGCTTGCTGCAACTGCTGCTCGGTTAAGCGGTGCATTTGCGCCAGTGCGCACGTTAAACGGCTATGGAGAGATTACGTCTCCTCCGGGTGATGCCGCCCCTGTATTGGCAGCTGACATGGCAACTGCCCGCCCCTCACCAGACCATCCACCCGGCCTTTACCGACGTGGTGGCCAGACCAGGGCCATTAACATCGCCAGTGACGACTTCAAGCTGACCGCACTGTCTAACTTGCCGTCCGGCGTTAGCCTTAAAACCTATTCACCATTGCCGTTGACTCCCCTTAAGGCTGTGTTTCTTGTTGGTGGGTTTTTGCTTTTGCTGATTGATGCACTTGCTAGTCTGTGGCTTGCCGGAAGGCTCACACGCAAACAGGTTGGAACCGTGAGCGCAAACGTTGCAGGCATCGCAATCGCAGCCTTGCTCGCGTGGGGGCCCGGCACAGTGTTTGCCCAGGACAAAACGCCTCCGCAAGAGTTGAGCAAGCAAGACCAGTTTGCCATGCGTGCAGCGCTTGACACCAGGCTTGGCTATGTTCTGACCGGTGATGCCAAAATCGACAAGGTCACCGCAGCTGGACTTGAAGGCCTTACAGATGTGCTGTTCCGGCGCACTTCGCTTGAACCGGAAAAGCCAATGCCAATCGACATTGAAAAAGATGACATTGTCTTTTTCCCATTGATCTACTGGCCGGTTGACAAAAACGCCGTACGCCCAAGCGAACGCGCTCTGGCGAAAATTTCTGCCT
>CAJQND010000164.1 GCA_905479595.1 uncultured Hyphomicrobiales bacterium | reverse complement strand
GCCATCAATCTCATCATACGCTTTGAAATCACCAAAATACTTCGTAATCGCCGCAGTCAGCGTCGTCTTGCCGTGGTCAACATGGCCAATCGTGCCAATGTTACAATGCGGCTTGTTACGTTCAAACTTCTCTTTGGCCATGATCCGTCTCTCCTTTAACGAATTGCCTTAAATCCAAACACCAAAACGCTTAAGCGAGTTTGGCTCGTACTTCTTCTGCCACGCTTTGCGGCACAATTTCATAGTGATCGAACGACATAGTGTACTGAGCCCGGCCCTGTGTCGCAGAGCGCAGATTGTCCACATACTTGAACATGTTCGCCAGCGGCACCATTGCAGTTACAGCCATAACCACACCACGTGGTTCCTGCCCCTGAACCTGGCCACGGCGGGAATTCAAATCTCCCATTACCGAACCTAGATATTCTTCAGGGGTCACAACTTCAACCTTCATAATCGGCTCAAGCAGTTTTGGACCCGCTTTTTGTGCAGCTTCGCGGAACGCAGCCCTGCCAGCGGTTTCAAAAGCCATGACGGATGAGTCAACGTCGTGATACGCGCCATCGGTTACGATCGCTTTGATGTCGAGCATCGGGAAGCCAACCAACACACCGGTATCCATGACGGACTTGATGCCCTTTTCGATACCAGGGATGTATTCTTTCGGAATGTTACCGCCAACAACTTTGCTGTCGAATACAAAACCGGAAGCTGGTTCACCAGGCTCGATGGTCATCTTGATGCGGGCAAACTGGCCGGAACCACCGGTTTGTTTCTTATGGGTGTAGTCAACTGAAGATGACTTAGTGATCGTCTCACGATAAGCCACCTGCGGTGCACCAACATTACCTTCAACCTTGAACTCGCGTTTCATGCGGTCAACGATGATGTCAAGGTGAAGCTCACCCATACCAGCAATAATGGTCTGACCACTTTCTTCGTCAGTTTTGACGCGGAATGATGGATCTTCCTGGGCCAGACGCGCCAGCGCCATACCCATTTTTTCCTGGTCAGCCTTGGTGTTTGGCTCGATAGCAATTTCAATCACCGGCTCAGGGAATTCCATACGCTCAAGAACGACCTGATTGGATGGGTCACAAAGTGTGTCACCTGTGGTTACATCCTTGAGGCCTGCAATAGCGATAATATCGCCAGCGAATGCTTCCTTGATGTCTTCACGGTCATTGGAGTGCATCATCAACATGCGGCCAACACGTTCGCGTTTTTCTTTGACCGTGTTGATCACAGAACTACCAGTTTCAATCGTACCGGAATAGATGCGGCAGAAGGTCAAAGACCCAACGAATGGATCGTTCATGATCTTGAACGCCAGCATGGAAGTTGGAACATCATCAGATGCTTCACGAGTTACTTCTTCACCGGATTTAACATCAATGCCCTTGATCGCTGGAATTTCCAGCGGGTTCGGCAGATAGTCAACAACCGCATCAAGCAATGGCTGAACGCCTTTGTTCTTAAAGGCAGAACCACACAGGATCGGCACAAACGTACCGTCAACTGTGCCACTACGGATCAGTTCTTTGATCTTATCAATTGAAGGCTCTTCGCCCTCAAAATAGGCTTCCAATGCCGCTTCATCGCGCTCAACAACCGCTTCGATAAGTTTTTCGCGGTATTCAGTGGCACGATCTTGCAGATCAGCAGGGATGTCACCGTATTCGAATTCAGCACCGAGGGTCTCGTCTTTCCAGACAATGCCCTTCATTTCCACCAGATCGACAACACCGACGAAATCGTTTTCAGCACCAATTGGAAGCTGAAGAACGAGTGCGTTGGCACCAAGGCGCTCGCGCACCATTTCGACGGAGCGATAGAAGTCTGCACCAATCTTGTCCATTTTGTTGACAAAGATCATCCGCGGTACATTGTATTTGTCAGCCTGACGCCAAACCGTTTCAGTTTGGGGTTCAACACCGGCGTTGGCATCAAGCAACGCAATCGCGCCATCAAGAACACGCAAAGAACGCTCAACTTCAATTGTGAAGTCCACGTGACCTGGTGTGTCAATAATGTTCAGGCGTTTGCCATTCCAAAAAGTGGTGGTTGCAGCTGAGGTGATCGTGATGCCACGCTCCTGCTCCTGCTCCATCCAGTCCATGGTGGCAGCACCATCATGAACTTCACCAATTTTGTGGCTCTTGCCAGAGTAGTAGAGAATCCGCTCGGTGGCAGTCGTTTTGCCCGCATCAATATGCGCCATGATGCCGAAATTGCGGTAATCTTCAATGTTATGTGTGCGCGCCATGTCCAGATCTCCTCGGACCGTCTACCAGCGATAGTGCGAAAATGCACGGTTGGCTTCTGCCATCCGGTGCGTATCTTCGCGCTTCTTAACCGCAGTACCACGGCTGTTGGCTGCATCAAGCAGTTCACCACTCAAACGATCCACCATGGTGTTTTCATTACGACCGCGTGCAGCTGTAATGATCCAGCGGATAGCGAGAGCCTGGCGACGTTCAGGACGGACCTCAACAGGCACCTGGTACGTTGCACCACCGACACGGCGCGAACGCACCTCAACGGCTGGTGAAACATTTTCAAGCGCTGTGTGGAACACCGAAACCGGGTCCTGCTTGGCTTTGGTTTCAATCTGTTCCAGAGCACCATAAACAATGTGCTCTGCACGGGATTTTTTACCATCGATCATGAGATTGTTCATGAACTTGGACAGCACCAGATCGCCGAACTTAGGGTCCGGGTTGATGACACGTTTTTCTGCGCGATGACGCCGTGACATATCTTTGTTTCCGTTCTGCTTCGATCGTTAATGTGTACAAAACAAATCCCGGAAACCTGCGATTGCATTTTTCCGGGACTTTGGCCTTGCGGCCTACTTAGGTCTCTTTGCGCCGTATTTCGAGCGACGCTGGCGACGACTTGATACGCCTTGAGTATCAAGCACGCCACGAATAATATGGTAACGCACGCCAGGAAGATCCTTTACGCGGCCGCCGCGGATCATCACTACTGAGTGCTCCTGCAGGTTATGGCCTTCGCCTGGGATATAAGACGTGACTTCAAAACCGTTTGTAAGGCGCACGCGGGCAACCTTACGCAAAGCCGAGTTCGGCTTCTTCGGTGTAGTCGTATAAACGCGAGTACACACGCCACGCTTTTGCGGGCACGCTTCCATCGCGGGAACTTTATTGCGCTTTACCGGCGCAACGCGCGGCTTGCGGATCAATTGATTGATAGTCGGCATATGTTCGCCTTCTCAACCTTTTCTTTACCGGACACAGCCGGAATGCATCATTCTCTGCCAGACGGCCATACCAAACAGGCAGACAGACCAGCGCGTGAAAAGAACGCGTCCGCATCCATAAAGGTTCGCAGAGCGTTCTCAAGTACAGAGGACCGGGTGGCTTGAAGCCATCGGTCATGTTTAAGTCTCGTTTTTGCTAGCTTTCAAACAGCGTCTAGGCAGTGTTAAGTGCCTACAGCCTGATATCCGAAAGACGAGCGGAACATAAGGGCAGGCCATTTCCCAGTCAACCCCTATCCGATACAATTTTTTGCACCTGCGAACTGGCGGATTTACGCCGAAATTCAAGAGATGTAATTGTGGAACTCCCAGAGGCGGCGGGGAGTTTCTCATCTGTTGTGTTTTTGGTCACAAACGAGTCGCAGTACGCTCTGTTCAAAATCGGTGTTTGATGCCTTTAAAATGAAAAAAACCGCCGGGCAAAAACCACCCGGCGGTCTAATTTTCGTTTAGGCTTACTGAGTTTTACTCAGCAGAAGCACTTGCTTCTTCGCCAGCTTCTGCCTCAGGGGCAGGAAGGGCCGCTGCAGCCGCCGCGGCGGCCTCTTTGTCGCGTTCGTCCAGGATAAGCCCGTCACGCTTGTCGGCAACTGCCTTAAGCCGTGTGAGCATGGCGCCTGTACCTGCCGGGATCAAACGCCCGACAATGACATTTTCCTTCAACCCTTCAAGTGTATCAACCTTGCCGTTCACAGCGGCTTCAGTGAGTACTCTCGTGGTTTCCTGGAACGATGCAGCCGATATAAACGAATTGGTCTGCAAAGACGCCTTGGTGATGCCGAGTAGTACCGGGGAACCGGTTGCTAGCGCTTTGCCATCAGCTTCAAGGCGTTCGTTCTCTTCGCGGAACTCGTGACGGTCAACCAATTCAGCAAGCAGGAAGCGAGATTCGCCAATCTCTTCGATTTCCACTTTCTGCAGCATTTGACGGACAATCACTTCGATGTGCTTGTCGTTAATGCCAACGCCTTGCAGGCGATAGACTTCCTGAATTTCATTTACGAGGTATTGCGCGAGTTCCTCAACGCCGTTGATTGCCAGAATATCATGCGGTGCCGGGTGGCCATCGAGCAGGTATTCGCCTTTCTCAATGAAATCACCTTCCTGAACGGGCAAATGCTTGCCCTTCGGGATGAGATATTCAGCTGCATCCATGCTCTCGTCTTCCGGCACGACCCGAATACGGCGTTTGTTCTTATAGTCACGACCAAACTCAACCCGACCGGAAATTTCCGCAATAATGGCGCAATCTTTAGGCCGGCGGGCCTCAAATAGTTCCGCCACCCGAGGAAGACCACCGGTAATATCACGGGTTTTCGCACCTTCTGTCGGAATACGCGCAAGAACGTCACCAGCTTTGATCTTCGAGCCTGGATCAACCGAAAGGATGGCATCCACGGACAGAAGATAACGGGCTTCACCGCCACGAGCCAGTTTGAGAACCTCGCCTTTTGAGTCTTTGATCACGATAGCCGGCTTGAGATCAACACCACGCGGGCTAGAACGCCAATCAACAACCACACGGTTGGTGATACCGGTTGCCTCATCGGCGACTTCGTTCACCGAAA
>CAJQND010000163.1 GCA_905479595.1 uncultured Hyphomicrobiales bacterium | reverse complement strand
TTGTTATGTCTGCAAAAAGCGGTGTGAATGATTTTGCCGGCATGGACGGCAAGACTGTGCTTTTGGGGAAAGGTTCATTTGGAGCACGTGAAGGTGCGAAATACCTCAAACTGTTCGGACTAGAGGGGAAAGTTAAACTAGCGGAAGTCGAGCTTTCAAACGCTGTCCCAGCTCTGAAGAATGGCCAGATTGACGGCTTCGTTACGGCAGGGTCCTGGCCTGCACCGAACGTGATTGAGGCTGCCGCATCGACAGGTGTAAAGGTGCTTTCTTTGAGCGATGATCAAATTGCCAAATCCAAGCGGGCGAAACTTGTCATACCGGCAGGGACATATGCTGGCCAAGATGCAGAGATCACGACAACATCTTTGCCAGTTGCTGCATTTACCACAACGGCGATGAGCGACGATGCTGCTTATGCACTCACCAAAACCTATTGGGAAGGCAAAGCCGTCATGGGTAAAGGTGCGCCATGGTGGAACGGTGTGGATAAAGGTCTGATGGTCAATATTACCGGAAAAATTCATCCCGGCGCTGTTCGTTACTACGAAGAAGCCAGGTTTACCCTGACCGACAATCAGAAATAGAAATCAAAAGGTCAAATCCGCACAGAAGATGCGCAAGGCAATTTCAATGGAACCAGTCAGCGAAGCGGCAAGCGACAAACCGCGACCGCAGTTCCATTGGGTTGCCTTGGGCGCCATAACAATTGTCTTTCATCTGGGGCTTATTTTTTACGGGCTTGTACCCAATCTTGTTGCCCGCCCGATACATATGGCGTTAGCCCTGCCTTGGGTTTTGGTATTGGCCTGCCCGGCGGGATTTCAGCGTATTTCCGGAATTTTTCTCACCGTTTTGGGCGTTGCATCATGTCTTTGGATCGCCTTCAATCATTCCATGTTGGGTGACCAGTATGGCTTCCTGGAGGATAATTTTCAGATCGTCATCGCAGGCACGCTTTTGCTTGTTGTTATTGAGGCGGCGCGTCGTGCGATTGGATGGCCGTTACCATTTGTAGCGGTCCTGGCATTAGCTTATGGCCTTTTTGGACAATATATTCCTGGTGAGTTTGGCCACTCGGGAACGCCGTTAAAGAGTTTTCTCGGCACGCTGACAATTGCTGAAGGGGGAATATGGGGCAGTCTGACGGGGATATCCGTGAGCGTTGTCGCAATATTTGTAATCTTTGGTTCAGTGCTAAATGCTGGTGAGGCGGGGCAAGGTTTTATGAATGTCGCGGCGGCAGCAGCTGGCCGGCTTAAAGGTGGTGCCGCCAAAGTTTCTGTTATTTCATCCGCATTATTTGGCTCCATTTCAGGCTCTGCGTCTGCCAATGTCGCATCAACAGGTGCGATAACATTGCCTGCAATGATGCGACTGGGATATCCGAAACGGCTGGCGGCGGCTGTGGAGGCAGTTGCTTCTTCTGGTGGTCAGATTATGCCACCCTTAATGGGTGCTGGTGCTTTCGTTATGGTGGAGCTTACAGGGGTTCCATATATCAGCATCATGTCGGCTGCGTTTCTTCCTGCGCTACTTTTTTTCGTGGTTGTTTGGGTGGGCATCAACGCGTATGCCCGCCACTATGACCTGAAAGGCATTGACGATAAGGACAAGCCTGATATTTCAGCAGTATTGATCAAATCTGGGTTCTTCCTGGTGCCGTTCTCAGTACTGCTTTGGGCAATGTTTGCAGCTGGATTTACCCCACAATATGCAGCCTGCATGGCCCTGGTTGCCGGTGCGTTCATGTTGTTTTTTGATCGCCGGTTGACGTTTGATTTTACCCGGACGCTGTCGCGCTTTGAAGCAGTTTGTATCAATGCCGGTAAACAGGTCTCATTGATCGCGTCGATTATTTTGTGTGCTTCAATCATCATCGGTGTTCTTTCGATTACCGGGCTTGGTGTAAAAATTACCTCGGTCATTCTTTCCGGTTCTGGTGGGCTGCTATGGCCGTCGCTCTTTCTTACCGCGCTGGCTTGTCTGGTGCTGGGTATGGAGGTTCCAACAACAGCCGCCTATGTCATATGCGTATCGGTTGCGGGGCCCGCACTGATCCAGTTAGGGCTTGAACCATTACAGGCGCATTTGTTCGTGTTCTGGTTTGCGCTACTCTCAACAATAACCCCTCCTGTTTGCGGGGCAGTGTTTATTGCAGCCGGAATGATCGAAGAAAATTGGTTGAAGGTTGCTTTTACCGCCATGGCGCTCGGTGTTGGATTGTATCTGATCCCGCTCGGCATGGTGGCCAACCCACTCATCATCCAACTGGCAGATGAGCCAGTTTGGTCAGTAATCACCTTCTTTCAATTGGCCATTGGCCTCTCCGCGGTGTCGTTTGGGCTTATCGGTTACACTGATGTGATCAGGAAAACGATCTTCATCGTTTTCGGACTGGGAGTTGTCTTTGCGAGATTGTTTGTTTAGCGCTGCGTCGCGTCCACATCCAAAAAAGCCCAAGTACTCCAAAGAATGTCAACTGGGCCTGAATTCGAATTTTCATCAACCTCTAATCATGCGGCTAACTCGGGCATCAGCATGATGATGAGTTCCGAACCAGCGAGTTGGATCGCATATATTTCAAGGGTGTGTCGCCCGGTGAAGCGCACAACTGCGTTAATGGAGCCTGGCGGTTGAACCGGACTTGGTCCGCGAAAGAACCGGCACATGATTGTCGACAGAATACAAACACCTAAAATGAATATGGCGAGTTGAATTTGAGAAAACGAGAATTCCAATTGTTCCTGCCAGATGTAAACGCTCGCCGCAGCAAGACAAGCCGCCAGGCGCATTGCACCAATGTTCTGTTCCATGCCGCCTTTAGCACTTTCTGACTTGTGATCAGTATACAAACGTTGGCACAATCCGACGAACGCCCAAAGCCAACCTGAAGAACCATAATCGACGATTTCACCTGATATGTGCAGTACCGCTATGAGCCCGAAAACAAGGAGGTTAACTGTAATCCAGTGGTATTTTTGCAGAAGAATTTCTACATAAGGGCGCGCGAGACGCACAAGTGCAAAGCTGATGAGAATGTTCAATGGCACCCAACTCCACCCTTCATTGCTACTCTCAAGAAGGGTTAGAAAAATACCGATAACAATCCATTGAAACGGAATGGTTCGCGTCGCTGCATAACCCATCAAAAAGAAAAAAGACGGCGCGGCCAAACGACCAAAAACGCTCCACCACTCCGCGTCATCGATGAAGAAATAGCCAATATGATCAACTGCGACCAGAATAATTGCTCCAGTCTTAAGCCAATCCGTGTTGTCAACTGGGCGAGCTTCTCGCGACGGAGGCGCAACTGCGTGTGTTTTCGCGCCCACGTAAGGCCTCCTGTAATCCCTGTAGAAACTGGCTGCCCCACAACAGTAACGAATATTTTCGCGGGCACTTAAGACTAACGTCTAGTTATGTGCTCATCAAGGTATGTGAAATCTACTATCATTTCCAAAGTTATGACTTCAAAACGTCCAGCGCACGAACAATCAATGGGTCAGTGCCTTCTTCAATATTGGACCTCTTGTTAAGGAGAACTATATCGGGTGGCACGCCTTTGCCTTCGTAACACACCATATCCGGTGAAAAATACTTTTGATACGATAAGCAATAGCGCCAACCGTTAGATAGTTTTTTCTCGAGTTGATATGAGAATATCCCGTTCGTGTGGTCGCCGATAATGGTGACATTGGGCAATTGTTTCATTGCCAATGCAAAGATTTCACCGCCGCTGAAGACTGAATCACATGTCAAAAGTACGATTGGCCCAGTGAACTGGGTATCGCCTTGCGGTTTCATTTTCCATGTCTTGAGTGATGAGTAATCATCCTCTCCCGGACCAAGCTTTGTCTTTCTATGGAAGGCTGTTCTCTCTTGGCCACAAAACCGATTGACGATCTTGATGACAGTGCTGTCATCGCCGCCGGGGTTGTTGCGGATATCAATAATGACGCCGTCCAAGCCATTGAGATCATTTAATATTTGATCCAATGCGTTTGCCAAGTCCCGCTTTCTGACACCTTCTAACTCTAAGATTCGAACATAGCCATAGGCATGGGATTTACAAAAGCGCAGCATCCATGCGGCGGTTTTTTCCGGTTTTCCGAACCCATTCGCAACCAGTGTCTTCCCGGTGATCTTGAAAAGGCGCTTGATCTCTTTTTTTGTGAACTCCTGCCAGAACCTGGGTTTAATTTCGGGATTGAAGTATCGTTTCTTTTTATTTCCGGTAATTCGGGCTTTTAACTCGACGTGCCCATCGTTTAATGGGTCCAGCATCTGACAAAATACGTCAAAAAGGTCGTCTTCGCTGGTATTTCCAGTCACTTTCGGTCTAAAGATGTCGTATTGTTTTTTCCAGTCAACATTCCTTAGATCGAAGAATGGGTACCTATTTGAGAAGGTTGTCCATAATTCTTCAAAAAGTCTTTCAGTATAACTTGTAATTTTCTTCACTCATTTATTAGGTTGGTTTTGAGAAAGTGTTACATGGATGGAGAAGTTATACATGTCGAAAGTGTGGAGTTGTAATGAATGGGATCCACTGGAGGAAATTATTGTAGGAAATCCATTGCGCGCGCGGTTTCCAACTCGAGACAAGAGTACCCAACTCGCAGAATTTCCTGATCGCTCACTAGCTGAGATACCGCAAGGGGCGTTTCCAGAAAAGATCATTGAAGAGACGGAAGAAGACCTCAATGGGTTTGTCGACGTCCTGGAAAAAATGGGCATAACCGTCAAACGGCCAGAAACCTGGCCGCACGAAGAAAAGTTTTCCACGATCAACTGGGAATCTGAGGGGTACTACAATTACTGCCCCCGCGATGTGATGTTGGTCATTGGCGATCAGATCATCGAAACACCCAACGTCATCCGCAGCCGTTACCAGGAAACGTTTAGCTACCGCGAGATGATGGTGGAATATCTGAAGTCCGGTGCAAAATGGTACAGCGCGCCAAAACCAATGTTATTGGATTCGCTCTTCGACGTTGACCTGGCCAAACCCACACCAAAAAACCACGAACCGGCATTTGATGCCGCAAATGTTCTGCGTTTCGGTGAGGACTTGATCTATCTGGTCAGTGCCACCGGTAATGAATTAGGCGGGCAATGGCTGCAGACAATGCTCGGCGACAAGTTTCGGGTCCATTTCCTCAAAGATGTTTATTACGGCAGCCATATTGATTCGACATTTGTGGCTTTGCGTCCTGGTTTGCTCCTGTGCAACCCATCCCGGATAAACGATGACACCTTGCCTGAACTCCTGAAACAATGGGACGTTATTTACAGCCCTGAGATGGAGAATACGGAGAGATATGATGACGATTATCTGGCAAAATGCATCGGCAGTAATTGGATCGATATGAACGCGTTTTCCATCAGTCCAAATTTGGTGGTGGTGGATGCTGATCAGACGGCACTGATCAAGCTCATTGAGAAAAATGGCGTTGACGTTGTCCCTATAAAGTTACGCCATTCCAAAATGCTGGGTGGCGGGTTCCACTGCACAACTCTGGATATTCGCAGGGCTGGGAAGCTAGAGCGATATTTTGACTAGGAATTTGATGCCGTATACCCCAACGAGTGAAAACACACCGCGTCTTGCCCACAGCATCCTCGATCTCAGAAATATCCATCTTGCAAACCAGGTGCTAGGTCACCCTAACACAAACACGCAAAAAATAACCACGTTCACTCAGCGTTATCGTCGGTGCCTTCTTTCGAAATTCCACGGCGCAACTCAAGGGCGCGGACCAGAGGTTTCATCGTCAGGCCCTGCACGATGATTGAAAACACCACAACCGCATAGGTGGCGGCCAATATGGGCGTTTTGAACAATGTGGCGGGCAAGGACAGAGCGAGCGCCACAGAGATGCCACCGCGCAAACCGCCCCAGGTGAGCATGACAATCGCGCCTTCGGTAAAGGTTTCGCGGATCGACAACAAGGAGATGGGAATAGCGACAGAGATGAAGCGGGCAGCCAGAACCACCGGAATAGCGATCAGCGCGATCCAGGCATATTGCACGGAGAAACCGATGACGAGCACCTCAAGTCCGATCAAAAGGAACAGCACTGAGTTCAGAATCTCATCAGACAATTCCCAGAACTGAAAAACGTGGCGACGGGTGTTTTCGCTCATGGCAAAGCGCGCGCCATGATTGCCAATGAACAATCCGGCGATCACCACCGCAATGGGCCCGGACATATGGGTGTGCAAGGCCAGGGCATAGGTGCCAAACACCAGCGCTAAAGTTATGAGGACCTCGAGGTTATGCTCATCAATCCGCCGCATGGCCACATAAGCCAGATAACCCGCAGCAATGCCGAGAATGCCGCCGCCGATTGCCTCGATGGCAAACAGTTTAACTGCGCTCCACACACCAATAGCCTCACCCCCATGACCATCACCACCCATGGCGATTGCCAAAATAATGGTGAACACCACCACCCCGACCCCGTCGTTAAACAAGGATTCGCCAGCAATCTTTGCCTCTAGAAGTTTTGGCACCCGCACGGTTTTCAAAATACCGAGCACCGCTACCGGATCGGTCGGGCTGATCAGAGAGCCAAACACCAACGCCCAGATAAACGGCATGGGTACGCCTGCGGTGTTGAATATCCACCACATGGTGGTGCCAACCAGAAAGGTCGAAATGACAACGCCCAGCGTTGCCATGGAACCGATCGCCCATTTGCGTTGGGCAAGCTCGCCGAAATCCACATGCACAGCGCCTGCAAATAACAACACCGACAACATGCCATTCATCAAGGTATCGTAGAAATCAATCGACCCAAGTGCTGCCGTCACCGTCTCGCTAACACTGGTCGCCGGGGCAACAAGTTCCAAAAGGATAATGGCACCGGATGCCGCGAGTGCGATCACCACCAGCCCGATGGTGTGAGGCAACCGCAGGAAGCGGTGGTTGATGTAGCCAAACACCGCCGATAGGGTCAGCAGAATGGCAATAATGTCAAATACGGAAAGTTTCATACTATTGGGATAGCAAACCCCGCGCCGCGCGTCATCTGGCGATTAACCAAGCTCGGCAAGACCTGGAAAAGTCTCCAGCAACCAATAGGCCATATTTGAGAAGGTGCCGGTGAGAAACATGATGCCAGTGAGAACCAGCAATCCGCCCATGACCTTTTCCACCAACCCAAGATGGCGGCGAAAACGCTGCATGAATTTAAGAAACGGGCGAACCGCGAGCCCGGCTGCCATGAACGGGATGCCCAGACCAAGCGAATAGGCCGCCAGCAGGCTTGCCCCTTCAACAACGGTATCTTTGGCCGCAGCAACCGCAAAGATCGAAGCCAGTACCGGGCCAATGCATGGGGTCCAACCAAATGCGAAGGCCAAACCCATCACATAGGCACCAAGAATGCCTGCCGGGCGGGTATCGCTTTGATAGCGCACCTCGCGATACAGAAATGGAATTCGAAAAATTCCAAGGAAATGCAGACCCATGATAATAATGGCGATGCCTGCGATCCAGCTCAACGTATCAAGATGGGCGCGCAAAACCTGGCCAACCACCGACGCTGCAGCGCCAAGCCCCACAAACACCGTAGAAAAGCCAAGCACAAACGCCAAAGAAGCAAACGCCACCCGGCGCGCCAAATGGTTCTCCAGTTTGCCAGCAGCTGAAAGCTGGTCAAGCGATGTGCCGGCAAGATAGCACAGGTAAGGCGGCACCAATGGCAGTACGCATGGCGACAAGAAGCTCAAAAGCCCCGCAGCCGCAGCAGCTGGATAGGTTACGTCAGCCATTTATGTGTTTAATCCTCAAAACAATGATCGCTTCGCTGCAAATAGAACAGATTGCAGTTCACTGCGTAGTCAATAATCCGTCAATTGACTGCGGCGGATTCGCACTTGTTTGCAAAATTAACAAGAAAAACAGGCAACATCTTCCCGCAAACAAAAAAAAGCCTTAGTGCAATGGCGATATATTTTGGCAAAGGTGCTGCAAGCGTTATACATATGCATCTTCGATGATTGAAGCTGGGGACACAATAAACGATGGCCAAGACTAACACTTTTGTTCGACTAACCTGCACTGCAGTCTTTTGCGGCGTTTCTGCCGCTTCAGCAATTGCCGATTGCAGCGACAGCCCTGCTTCGGGGGTTGATTGGTCGAATTGCAATAAATCTAGCAAAATCTTAAGCGGCAGTGATTTGAGCAAAGGCCTGTTCAAAAATGCCAACCTTACTTCAACTGACCTGCGCGAAGCTGATTTGACCGGTGCTGACCTGCAACGCGCCACGATTGTGCGCACAAGCTTTTCCAAGGCAACGCTTACCAAAGCAAATCTAAGTCAGGTTAATGGCGCACGCGCCCGCTTCCGTGGCACCAATATGACGGATGCGGTGATGGTGAAAGCCGAAGCCGGCAGGGCAGACTTCTCTGATGCCAAACTTGCCAATGCCGATTTCAGCAAATCCGACCTGCCGCGCGCCCGGTTTTCCGGTGCTGATTTAACCGGCGTCAAACTGGTCTTCGCCAATATCTCGCGGTCAGATTTCCGTGGTGCCATGCTCGCAGGAGCGGATTTCTCCGGGGCCTATACGCTAAGGGCGCGATTTGAAGCCACGGATCTATCTAGCACCAAAGGCATGAGCCAGTTGCAGTTAGAATCCGCCTGCGGAAACGGAGAAACAAAATTGCCGGAAGGTTTAAACGTGCCAACAACATGGCCTTGCACCGGCGCCGAGCAGGAATAATTCGCCGCTTTTTGCTACTGGAAATACCAGCTCACACCAACGCGCAGGTTATGGGTTTCGATATCGCTGCGCACTGACGTCAGGCCAAGATTGAATGTGTCTTTGCCATAGTTCCCATAAAGATATTCTGTACGCAAAGAGACCTGCTCAGAGACCATGGTTTCAAAACCCGCGCCACCCGTGAACCCCCAAAGGAACTGCTTGTCACGTTCACCCGGCGCACGCGCCCAGATGTCAGCAAGGGCAAGGCCGCCTGTTGCATAGAACAGGCCTTGCCCGACAGGCACCCCGGCGCGCAAGCGGAATGTGTGCTGGCCGTGATTGGTGAACTTGACCTTGCCAATACCAGGCCGGACTTCACTGTCGCTTATCGCGCCAAAACCAGCATCAGCTTCAAACCCAAGAACGAAACCATCCATGTCAAAATTATAGCCGACAAGTAAACCAGCAAGAGGGCCGCCAGAGTTTTGCTTCCAAGATTGAGCGAAAATACCCTGCACTGAGTTTGCGGTTTTCATAGAGGCATAACCCGCGTGCAAGCCAACATATGGCCCGGCCCAGCTTTGCATTTCCACAGGCGCTTCAATCGGGTCCAAATCGGCCGCCGATGCTCCAACCAACCCGCCAGCACCCAGCATTGCGCCTAGTCCGGCTGTTGCCGCAAATGTTACGGCTTTAGAAATCTCTAATTTCAGCATGATCGGTTCGTCCAGCCCTACCCATAGACTCATCTACAATATGCATAGGTTTACGCTAATTCTTGAACCAAATTCAAGGTCCGTTTAGCGCAGTTATTGGCACTGACGATTACTTGTGACTCATTTTTTCCACATTTTCTTCTGCCCGCCGAACAACATTTTCATAATG
>CAJQND010000162.1 GCA_905479595.1 uncultured Hyphomicrobiales bacterium | reverse complement strand
GTTGCCATAACAGCCGCGCAGCTCTTGGCTGTGTTGAAGGTGCCAATTACGTTCACTTCGAGGATCTGGCGAAATAGTTCCGGCGTTGTTTCAAGCACCGGTACATCGCGACCAATTCCGGCGCAATTCACCAACCCCAATAGCGGTGGCCAGCCTTCGCGCAACTCATTTACAGCTTGCTCGACATCCTCTATATTCGTTATATCACAAATACTTACACGGGTTTTTTTAGAACTAAGGTTGAATTCATCAACGCGTTTTAGCGCGTCTGGTGCACTGTCTAAAATGCCAACGCACCAACCTTTGGCATAAAGCGCCTGGGCCGTTGCCGCACCAATGCCTGACGCGCCGCCTGTGATAATGGCGGTTTTCACCCGGTCGCTCCGTCGAGGATTGGCGGGGTAAACTGCAAGCCCATATCCCATGGCAGATAAATCCAGGTGTCCTGGCTTACCTCGGTGATGAATGTATCCACCAAGGGTTGGCCTTCTGGCTTCACATAAACAGTCGCAAAATGGGCTTTTGGCAGCATTGCGCGCACCGCACGGCCTGTTTTGCCGGTATCAGCCAGATCATCAACAATAACCACGCTTTCCCCATGCCCCACCACGTCAGCGGCAGCGGATTTCAAAACGTCGATCTCGCCTTGGGTGCCGTAGTCATAAGAAGCAATACATACTGTTTCGATCACCCGAATACCAAGTTCGCGCGCCACAATGGCCGCGGGAACCAGACCACCACGCGTTACCGCCACGACCGCGGTAAAAGGCCCGCTTTCGTGGAGCCGCCACGCAAGTGCACGGGCATCGCGGTGCAATTGCTCCCACGATACAGGAAACCCCTTTTGGTAACGCTCCTCAACATTTCCGCCTTCAACGCTCATAAACTCTCACTCCCCCATTTATTTGATCTTATTTCCAGGTTCTGACATTCGGTGCGGCGTAAAGTTCTGCGACCATCCCCGCAACCGCCGCCTCCGCGCGCTCAAGTGCGCTTTCGTCTTTGCTGCGCAGCACAAGCTTTGCGCCGAATTTGCTATCTTCCTGGAACGGATAACTGCCCATGGACACTTCTGGAAACTCTTCCTGAACACTGGCCAACCCAGGCGCCAGATCGCCCTCGCCGATATAGGCGGTCACAGTGCGCGAAAGGACAGGCATTCCTTGGCGTAGAGTGGGTGCAATGTTATCCATCATTGCGCGCATTACCTCGGGCACTCCGGCCATGACATACACATTTTCAATTTTGAATCCCGGCGCAGTCGACACCGGGTTGTAGACCAGTGTTGCCCCATCTGGTATTCGCGCCATGCGCATACGCGCCTCGTTTAGCTCCCAATCGGTTTTTGCATACCGTTCTTCTAGCAATTTAACCGCTTCAGGATGATGATCGATGCCAACCCCAAACGCCTTTGCCACGCAATCTGCGGTGATGTCATCATGGGTTGGACCGATGCCACCGGTTGTGAAAACATAGTCATAGCGCGCCCGCAAAGCATTCAATGCCTCAACGATATCGCCTTCATCATCAGAAACCAGCCGTGCCTCACGCAGCTCAATCGCCATATTGGTGAGGTATTCGGCAATGTAGCCAAGGTTTTTGTCTTTGGTGCGCCCGGAAAGAAGCTCATCGCCAATCAGCAATACAGCCGCCGTCACCGTGTCGTTTACATGTTCATTCATATTCAATTTTTACGCCGGATTGATTGAATAAGACAACGCAAATCCGTAAAACTCTATGTATGAAATTTCCCGCACCCTTGATCGAAGGCCGACTTGTCCAACGCTACAAGCGCTTCCTTGCTGATGTCGAGCTGCCCGGTCACGGCCTGGTCACCGCCCATTGCGCCAATCCCGGTGCAATGCTGGGCCTGAAAGAGCCAGGTTTGAAGGTATGGCTATCGCCTGCGCAAAATCCCAACCGTAAGCTTAATTGGGATTGGCAATTGTGCGAAACCCATGATCACGGCACTAAAGCCCTGGTGGGCATTAACACCAGCCACCCCAACAAGATTGCTGCTGAAGCCATCGCTGCTGCTAAAATCCCTGAACTTGCCGGTTATGAAACCATGCGAACAGAAGTGAAGTACGGTCAAAACAGCCGCATCGATGTTTTACTGGAAGATGCTGCAAAGCCAACCTGTTATGTGGAAATCAAGAATGTCCACCTGTTGCGCGCGCCGGGATTGGCTGAATTTCCAGATTCTGTCACCGCGCGTGGCGCAAAACATTTGGATGAACTTGCGAACATGGTAAGGGCGGGCCACCGCGCGGTAATGCTTTATGTGGTGCAACGTGATGATGCATCGCGCGTGGCGCTGGCTGGCGATATTGACCCTAAATATGCAGAAAACTTTGCTGCGGCACGCAAAGCAGGCGTTGAGGCACTGGCGTATTCCTGTAAACTGGATATAGAAGGAATAGAATTAGACCAGCGCCTGGACTTCCAGGAATTGTGAACAGGCTTTACGTGATGATGACATATGTTGATGCGGGCGAAGCCCCACTTGCAAATACCGGCCAGATAAAACTTCATGGGGAAGAGGCGTTCGCAGCGATGCGCAAAGCTGGCCAACTCGCAGCAGCTTGCCTGGACATGCTAACCGAGCACGTGAAGCCCGGTAATACCACGGAGCAGCTTGACGCAATGGCGCTTGCCTTTGCCCGCGAAAACGACGCTATTCCCGCGCCGTTGAATTATCGCGGGTTTCCAAAGTCTATTTGTACATCCATCAATCACGTTGTTTGCCACGGCATTCCTGGCGACCGGGTGCTCAAGGATGGTGATATCATCAATGTTGACGTAACGCTGATTGTTGAAGGCTGGCACGGCGATACAAGTCGGATGTATCTCGTCGGTGAAGTTCCCCGCAAGGCGGAACGGTTGGTTGAGGTCACCTATAATTCGCTAATGATCGGGTTGGAACAGGTTAAGCCTGGAAACACCACCGGCGATATCGGGTATGCCATTCAGAAATACGCTGAAGGCGAACGATGCTCCGTAGTGCGCGATTTTTGTGGTCATGGCCTTGGCCGACTTTTCCACGACATGCCGAACATTCTGCATTATGGCCGCAAAGGTGAAGGGGTGGAATTGCGCCCGGGCATGCTGTTCACCGTCGAGCCGATGATCAATCTCGGCAAGCCGCAAGTTAAGGTTTTATCTGATGGCTGGACTGCGGTTACCCGCGACCGGTCTTTTTCAGCGCAATTTGAACATACGGTCGGGGTTACTGAAACCGGCCATGAGATTTTCACCAATTCACCTGCTGGGCTGCATCATCCACCATATCAGGTCTGATTTTGCAGAATTTTTAAGCAAGGCGAGATGAAAGACGGTTTCAAGGAAGATCAGCCAAAACCGCACTATCACGGCCACCGCGAGCGGTTGCGTGAGCGTTTCCGGATGCGCGGTGCTGATGCGGTCGCAGACTATGAGCTACTGGAACTGATCTTGTTTCGGGCTTTGCCCAGGCGAGACACCAAGCCCATCGCCAAATCGCTGCTCGAAAAGTTTGGTTCATTCGCAGAGGTTGTTTCCGCCCCTCCGCGCCGCCTAATGGAAGTGAAGGGCATTGGCGAGAACGTCGTAACAGAAATCAAATTGATCCACGCAGCCGCGTTAAAACTTACCCAAGGTGCGGTTTTGCACAAACAGGTGCTGTCGTCCTGGTCATCGGTAATTGATTATTGCCGCGCATCCATGGCGTTTAATGAAAAAGAGCAGTTCCGCATTCTGTTCCTGGATCGAAAGAACATGCTCATCGCAGACGAAGTGCAGCAGGAAGGCACCGTGGACCACACACCGGTTTATCCGCGCGAAGTGGTTAAGCGCGCGCTTGAGTTAGCCGCATCCGGCATCATTCTTGTTCACAATCATCCATCTGGCGACCCAACACCATCGAACGCTGACATAGAAATGACCCGGCGGATTGTCGAGGCGGCAGAGAAACTTTCCATCGTCGTGCAAGACCACATCATTGTCGGACGTGACGGCCACGCAAGCTTCAAGGGATTACGGTTGATTTAGCGTTTTAAAGGCTTCGGGCGTATCAAAGTCCAACAGCACACCACTGTCCGGCATGGCGACTTCGCAAACGCCGTCCTCGTTTTCACTCATTAGGTGCTTGGCACCGATATCGCCGGAGAGCGCCAGGAAGTCGGGAAAGTATTGCGCACTCCACAAGATGGGATTGCCGCGTTTTCCATCAAATGTTGGCACGCAAATGCTACGTCCTTCAACAGGATCAAAAGCCGCGATCAGTGTATCCAGCACTGGCGCTGTCACCAAAGGCATATCTCCCAGAATGACGATGGCGCCATCGCAGTCTTCGGCAAGCACGCCAATGCCTGCCTTCAGCGATGTTGACAGGCCTTGCTTGAAATCCGGATTATGAACGAAATTCACAGCAAGGCCACTTAAAGCAGCTTGTACATCGTCAGCTTGGTGACCAGTGACAACAGTCACCTTTTCCGCCGCTGAAGCAATTGCCGTTTCGACCGTCAGACGCAGCATGGCTTTGCCAGCAACCGTTTTAAGGAGCTTGTTTTCAACGCCCATCCGGGTGGAGCGCCCGGCAGCGAGCACGAGCGCTGCGATTTTTGATGCACTGCCACTTTGCCGCGTTGTGCGCTCGCGAGGGCGCGGGCGGGATGGAATTTCCTTCAACAATCCCCCTGCCCCCATGTCCATGAGGTTTTCAGGCGAAACAGGAAGTCCAGCGAGAATGCGTTCCAGCACCCAGTCGAACCCGTTTAGCTTGGGCGAGCGGGCGCAGGAAGGCACGCCAATCACAGGAGTTTCGCCCAACGTTCCGAGCATAAGCAGGTTTCCAGGGTCAACTGGCATGCCAAGATGCAAGACTTCTCCGCCAGCTGCTTCAAGCCCGGCAGGCACAACATCACCACGATCAACAATTGCCGATGCGCCAAAAACCAGAATTGGCGAGAGGCCCAGTTGATTTTGCGCTTTAATCGCGCGAGAAATTTCCCCAACCTCATGACCGCAAGTGGTGCTCAACCCGATCTCCGAGCCACAATCGTGCAGACGCTGCTCCATCACAGCGCGGGTCTTTTTCAGCAAGCTTTCTTTCATGCCCAAAAGGCGTGTCATAACCAAACCTACAGAGTGGGCGGTGAACGGTGCAATGCTGAGCACGGGAGAACCGCAAGCGTTACAAGCGGCATCGACAACCTTTTGCGGCAAGGCAAATGGAATGACCTTTACGGTCGCCATCATCTGGCGCGGAGAAACGCGCTCATGAGATCGCATGGTGGCTATTGTCAAACCTTCATTGAGGCGGTTGATTTCGTGCAAACGCGCCTCATCCACCACCACAAGTCCGGCTTGCTCCGCATAGAGATTTGCGCGGCCTGTGAAAGGTTCAGAAATTCTCACCCCGTCACCGGCAGCAGCATCTGCGACCGCACGCGCGGCGGCGTCTTCCACCAGATCGCCGGGTTGCAACCGCGCCGCAAAGACCGTTTCCACCCCAGCGGATTGCAAAGTTTCGACATCGCTAGCGCTCAACACGCGCCCTTTTTTGAACTTTGATTTACCCGCTTTAACAGAATGGGCAAGAATTGCGCCAATGGCGCCGGCAAGGTTTATCTCGCCAAATTTCATGACGGCGCGCCCTTCCGCAGGTGGCTAATCACTTCCGCCATTATGGAAATTGCAATTTCAGCCTGACCGCGCGCTCCAATATCGAGCCCAATGGGTCCACAAATCCGGTCCATTTCTCCGCTGTTAAACCCATGTGCAGCCAGGCGTTCAACACGTGATGCATGTGTTCGCCGCGAACCAAGGGCCCCGATGTAAAAGACATCCGATCGCAAGGCTAACGTAAGCGCGGGATCATCGATTTTTGGGTCGTGGGTAAGAGCTACCATGGCAGTGCGTGCATCAAGCCCAATTTGCGGAATGGTCTCATCTGGCCATTCTGCATGGAGGGTAACGCCTGGAAATCGCTCTACTGAGGCAAATGCACCGCGCGGGTCAATGACCGTCACATCAAAGCCTGTTGCGCTGGCTATAGGGATCAAAGCCTGGGCAATATGCACCGCACCAACGATGATCATTTTCAAAGGCGGATTATAGACATTGATGAAGAACTGGCCTTCCTCGGCAGTTACAACACCTGATTTATCGTATCGGAATGCATGTTCAAGATCATCAGCAAGAAGATCAGAAGCGGCATTTTCAAATGCCACCACCCGTTCACCGCCATCGTCCAGGCTCGTGACCAATGCCACCGCATGGCGCTCGGCTTGCGCGTTTAAAAGTTGGTCGAGGGTTTCGCGTTTCATGGTTCACTCGGTTCCCAGCGGTTCAACATAAATCCGGATGCGCCCGCCACAGGCAAGCCCGACTTCCCATGCAGTTTCATCGGCAACGCCAAATTCAATTGTTTTGGATACTCCTGATGTAATCACATCCAACGCCTCGGTTACGACGGCACCTTCCACACAGCCACCCGATACCGACCCGATGAAATTTCCTTCGCCGTCTATGGCAAGTTGTGAACCAACTGGCTGAGGGGCTGAGCCCCAAGTCTCTATGACAGTGGCAAGAGCTACTTTACGGCCTTCATCCAGCCAGCCTTTTGTGTCTCCAAGCAGTCCGTGGTCAGGTGAACTCATTATGCGCCTCCTTTTGTCAACCAGCTTGCCGGGCTGGTCAAAACTCTGTTTGATGTTGTCGAACCAGTCAACGCGCGTGCCAAATCTTCGAGCGAGTTAAGATTATGCACAGGACGGAACTCATCAACATTGGCCAAAATGATGCGGATACCGCCAGCGCGCGCTTCAAAACCATCATAACGCAAAAGTGGATTGAGCCAGGTAATATGCTTGGCAGTTTTCCCAAGTCGCGCAATCTCAATCTCAAGAACGCCGGTTTCATCGCGATCAAGACCATCGGAAATCAGCAAGACATGAGCGCCCTGACCCAACACACGCCGGGCCCATTTGAAATTGAATTCGCGCAAACATGCACCAATCCGGGTGCCGCCAGACCAATCCTTGACCTGGGACGTGACTTCCTCAACCGCCTCATCGACATCCCTACGTGCGAGCGCACGTGTGATATTTGAGAGCCGTGTACCAAACAAAAACACATGCACACGAGACCGGTCGTTCGTGAGCGCGTGGAGAAAATGCAGAAACATCCGGGAATAACCAGACATAGATCCAGATATATCACACAGCACCACAAGTGGCGGTTGCTTCGTTTTCCGGGTACGAAATTTCAAGATATTGGCACCGGAGCCCGAGCGCGCTGCCGCCTTCAATGTGCGGCGCATATCGACCGTGCCGCGTGCAGCGGGACCAAACCTCCGCGTCGGAATGTCAATCTGGCCAAGTTTTAAGTGTTTAATAGCTCGCAGGGCGCCCTCTTGTTCATCACCCGACATTTGCTCGAAATCTTTTGCCCGTAAAATCTCGTCAGCATTAAACGTGTAACTGGCGTCAACCTCCAGTACATCACGCCGTGGCTGGCGAGTGCTTTTAATGTCCGGGCCTTCAAACATCGCACTGGCAAGGCGGCGTTCTCCTGCCTTCTTCTTTTCATCCCCCGCCGGGCGGGAAACTTCCTGAAAAAACATGGTCATCAATTGCTCAAGCATTTTTGGTTTTTGCCAAAACACATGAAACGCCTGATTAAACACCGTCTGGTGTTCCCGCTTTCGCACGAATAGACTATGGAGCGTCCAGTAAAAATCATCGCGATTGCGCAAACAACCGCTATCGGTCGCACTGATTGCATCGATCACCTGACCTGGACCAATCGGCAAACCGGCCTGGCGCAGAATGCGGGCAAAATGCATAATGTTCTCGCCCAACTTACCACCAGAGGAGTTCGCAATCGGGTTTGCGCCGGAGGCCATCACCGGGCAGTTGTCCGCAATTCCGCCTGGATTTCATTTAGAATTTGCTTGGCCTGTGAGCCTTCCATGCGGGCGATATCATCTTGATATTTCAGCAAAACACCGAGTGTGTCGTTGATGACCGCAGGGTCCAGGGAAATCTTGTCGAGTTCATGCAGGGCAGACACCCAATCGAGAGTTTCTGCCACTCCGGGAGATTTGAACAGGTCCTGCCCGCGTAGATGTTGTACGAATGCAACCACTTCCCGCGCCAGATTTTCAGCCGCATGTGGCGCGCGCGCCTCAATGATCTTGAGCTCGCGTGCCGCATCCGGATACCCGACCCAATGATAAAGGCAGCGGCGTTTCAATGCGTCATGAATTTCACGTGTTCGGTTAGATGTAATGATCGTCACCGGGGGCGTGTTGGCGCTGAATGTGCCGAGTTCAGGAATGGTAATCTGATAATCAGAAAGCACTTCCAGCAGATATGCCTCAAAAGCTTCATCCGCACGGTCAAGCTCATCGATCAACAATACCGGCGGGCCATTCATTCCCTCTTCCAAGGCCTGTAAAAGCGGACGCTTGATCAAAAAACGCTCTGAGAAAATGTCGCTGGAAGCGGTCTCTCGGTTCAAATCTCCAGCTGCTTCCGCCAACCTGATTTCAATCATCTGGGCGGAATAGTTCCACTCATAAACAGCTGAGTTTACATCCAGGCCTTCATAGCATTGCAGGCGGATCAACGGGCGGTTAAGCGCACGGCTTAAGGTCTTGGCGATTTCCGTCTTTCCAACTCCGGCCTCACCTTCCAGAAACAAAGGGCGTCCAAGCCGAAATGATAAAAAGATAACCGTTGCCAGCGCCCGGTCGGCCACATAATCCGCCTTGGTTAGCAGGCTGAGCGTTTCGTCAATCGATTTTGGCAGCCCGGACATGAATGGCTATCCCTGGTTTGAAACTTAAACAAATAAGCCCGCGAGGCTGTTTTGCGCCTCGCGGGCCGTATTGAAACGTGCCTGAAGCAGAGGCGGTTTAACCGGCGGCCGTGACAGCTCGCTTCGCCATCACCGTGCAAAGATGCGCACGGTAGTCAGCAGAGGCATGTATATCGTCATTGAGATCATCAGCCGGAAGCGAAATCCCATCAAGCGCCGACGCAGAGAAATCACCTTCCAACGCTTTTTCCATAGCCTTGGCACGGAAAGCACACGGCCCTGCCCCGGTAATTGCAACGCGCACATTGCCCTTGCCCATATCCGCCACGAATGCACCGACCATTGAATACCGCGATGCTGGATTGGGAAACTTGCAGTATGCAGCCCGTTTCGCGACCGGGAATTGCACTTCCATGACAATCTCATTTTCGCGCAATGCGGTTTCAAACATGTCTTTGAAAAACTTGTCCGCATCAATTTCGCGTTTATTGGTGACAATTGTCGCGTTCAGGCCAAGGCACGCACCCGGATAGTCGGCTGCCGGATCATTATTGGCAATCGAGCCACCAATTGTGCCGCGGTGACGCACATGAGCATCACCAATGCATGCGGCCAGAGAGGCCAGAGCTGGAAGATGCTTTTGAATACCTTCATGGGCAGCAACTTCCGCGTGGGTCGTGCCAGCTTTTACGGTAACCGTTTTCGAAGTGGCCTTGATACCGCTGTTCTTCAGCCCGCTAAGGTCAACTACGTCAGACGGTGCTGCAAGGCGCGCCTTCAGTGTTGGAATCAACGTTTGGCCGCCAGACATCAGAGTGCCGTCATCCGCCTTCTTGAGCAGTTTAACCGCTTCTTCGGCGGATTTTGGCCGGTGGTAATTGAAGTCATACATTTTTATCTCTCCCTTACTCGGCTGCATCTGCCGAAGCGGCATCTTGGATGGCCCGCCAAACGGTTTGTGGTGTTGCTGGCATGGCTACATCAACCACACCCAGCGCATCAGTGATGGCATTCATGACAGCAGCAGGTGCTGCAATCGCGCCTGCTTCACCACAGCCCTTAATACCAAGTGGATTCGACGGGCATTCAGTGACCGTGAAATCAAGCTTGAAATTAGGCAGGTTATCAGCCCTTGGCATGCAGTAATCCATGTAAGAACCAGTTAAGAGCTGGCCGCTTTCCTTGTCATACACCGCACCTTCCGTCAGCGCTTGACCAATCCCTTGCGCAATGCCGCCATGGACCTGGCCCTCAACAACCATCGGATTAATGAGGTTGCCAAAA
>CAJQND010000161.1 GCA_905479595.1 uncultured Hyphomicrobiales bacterium | reverse complement strand
ACCATGTCGGACCGTATCGCGGTGATCAATCACGGCAAGCTTATGCAGCTTGATGAACCCAGACAAATTTACGAGCGGCCCGCTAACAAATTCGTGGCTGACTTCATTGGGGAATCTACATTCCTGCCGGTTGAGCGCGATGGCAAAAAGATCACCTTCGCGGGCAAAGCCTTAAAGGTTGAGCATGTGCCCGACGGTGATGGCAAACTTCTCTTGCTGGTGCGACCGGAACGATTGACCTTTGCCGGCAAGGGCACGGCTGCAAATTACAACACATTCAAAGGCAAACTGCGCGAGCTGGTGTATCAGGGCGATACCTCACTTGCCTATGTTGACCTTGCCGATGGAACCGAAATCGTTATCCGCGCCAGCACCCGCACAGGCGCAGGACTGGACCAGGTGGCGATTGGTGATGCGGTAAACCTTGGCTTGCTGCGCGATGACACAGTCATTGTTTCAGCCGATGAAGGTTAAGGGGCTGGCATGAGCGCATCTGCACATATGGACCAAAAACCCAACGAAGCCATGCTGCTGAAAAGCGCCCAGCGCGAACGATGGGCGTTGCTGGGCTTGGCGTCTCCAGCAATGATTATGGTTTTGGTGATTATGGTCTTGCCGGTTGGCTGGCTGTTTTATCTTTCTTTCCTTGGCGATGACGGAAACTTCTCGCTGGAACACTATAACCGCATGCTGGAATCCAAGGCCTATGGGCGGATATTCCTCACCACGTTCAATGTCAGCTTTTTGACCACGGGACTGTGCATCCTCATAGGCTATCCACTTTCTTATTTCCTTTCGCAACTGCCCTCGCGGGCTGCCAACCTGTGCATGCTAACGGTGCTTCTGCCCTTCTGGACGTCCCTGCTGGTGCGCACCTATGCTTGGCTGGTTTTGCTGCAACGCAAGGGTTTGCTGAACAACTGGGCGATTGACCTTGGGCTTTGGGACCAACCGGTAAAACTGGTGCACAATCTCAACGGCACCTTGATCGGTATGGTGCACATCATGCTGCCTTTCCTGGTTTTGCCGCTCTATGGCTCGATGAAGGCGATCAACGATGACTATATGAAAGCGGCGGCTAATCTCGGTGCCAGCCCCAGCAAAACCTTCTGGCAGGTGTTCTTCCCATTGTCCCTGCCGGGACTGTTTGCCGGGTCATTGATCGTATTTGTATTGTGCCTTGGATTCTTCGTCACTCCGGCTGTGCTGGGGGGTGGCAAGGTGATCATGGTGTCCATGCAAATCACCAGCAATATTGAGCTGTTCTTCAATTGGGGTGCCGCCAGCGCCTTGGGCGTCGTGTTACTTGTGATCACGTTGGTCATTCTGTTTGCCGCATCCAAGCTTTTGCGTCTCGACACCATTTTGGGCGGGGGGCACTAGATATGAGTTGGCTCAACCGTCCCGCGTCAGAAACCCAGATCACCCATAAACAGCGGCTTTGGCTGTACATTCTCGCGACCATCATCATGGCGCTGCTTATCCTGCCAACCATCATCGTTATCCCGATGTCGTTCTCGGCTTCGCAATATCTCGAGTTTCCGCCCAGGGAATGGTCGTTGCGCTGGTATGAGCATTATTTCAATTCACCCGAATGGATGCAGGCGACGGTAACATCGTTGAAGGCCGGATTCTTAACCATGCTGGTGACAACGCCGGTTGGTGTCATGGCCGCTTATGGCTTATTTGCTTCAAAACACCGCGCCACCCAGTTTTTCTTTATCATGTTAATCACACCAATTATGATCCCGGTGATCCTGATCGCTATCGGCGCATTCTATGTCTATGTGAAGATCAGTCTGGTGAACTCCATGACTGGGTTGGTTATCGCCCATTCGATCCTTGCTCTGCCGTTGGTTCTGATTGTGGTGAGTGCGGCTTTGAAGAGCTTTGACGTCAACCTGGAAATGGCGGCGCGCAGCATGGGCGCGTCACGGTTGAAGGCTTTTGTGACCGTGACATTGCCGCAAATCCGGTTCTCGGTTGTCACCGCCGCGTTGCTGTCCTTTCTTACAAGTTTCGATGAGGTCATTGTCGCCATGTTCGTTTCAGGCGGGCAGAACTCCACATTGACCCGCAACATGTTCAACGCATTGCGCGACCAGATCGACCCGACAATCGCCTCCATCTCGACAATCATGATTGTAATTTCCTCAACCCTTCTTATTCTGGCTCAAGTATTCGGCAAAGCGCGGGAGTAATGGCGTTCCTGTCAAATCGCCGCCAAAAATGCGGAAACTGCATCTGGTTTTGAGTGAAAATGAACGAAGCTGCTGGGAATTCGAAACTTAGGCGCACCCTTACCCTGCCATGGCTTGTATTTTATGGGCTTGGCGTAACGGTCGGTGCCGGTATTTTCGCGCTAATAGGCGAAATACTTATTCTTGCAGGCGATTATGCGCCGCTATCGTTTTTACTGGCTGGTTTAATCGCCGCCATCACCGGTTTCTCCTATGCATTGCTGGTGCGCAAATTTCCCAAAGCCGGAGGCGAGGCCGTTTTCGTCCATCGCGGATTAGGATCTTGGTGTGGAAAGCTCGCAGGCTATGGCGTTGTTGCAACCGGCATTATCTCCAGTGCGGTTATCGCAATAGCATTTGCGGGATATGTGCAGGTTTTACTGCCTGTGCCACAAGCAGTTCTGATTGCTGGGGTGGTCTGCATTCTTTCCGGCATTGCGTGGTTTGGTGTGCGCGAGAGCGTATATTTTGCAGCCTTTGTAACGTTGCTCGAAATCGGCACTCTCATCATTGTCATCATCTTCGGCGCGCCGCTTTTGTCGGAAACGTCCCGCGTCGCTGCTTCTTTTGTGCCACCTGCAAATGGCGTCATCATAGCGGGCATCATGTCAGGTGGGGTCATTGCCTTTTTCGCGTTCATCGGCTTTGAAGACATTGAAAACATGGCCGAGGAAACCATCAATCCCGAATATACCTCACCGCGCGCCATCTTCTGGACTTTGGGAATTACCATTATCATCTATGTCTTGTTGTCGATCATTGCCGTTTTGGCACCTGATCGCAGTGCAATTACCCAGTCATCGGCCCCTCTTGCGATACTCTTCGAGCAAATCACCGGCCTCCCCGGTGCACCCGTTGCCGGTATGGCCGCAATTGCCATGATCAATGGAATTTTGGTGCAAATTGTCATGGCCAGCCGCGTTCTCTATGGCATGGGACAAGAGGGGCTCGCTCCAAAATGGTTCTCAAAAGTCAGTGCTCGCCGAAAAACGCCTTACCGGGCCACATTTTCTGTTGCCGGGGCTATTCTAGCACTTGCCCTTTTTTTCCCGCTGGTGCGTTTGGCGGAAGCAACCAGCCTTGTAACGCTGGGCGTTTTCGCAATGGTAAACCTCTCGCTTTATACGCTCGGCGGCCGGCTTGACGATGCCACACTCAGAAAATTCCGCTATTGGGGCCTGCTCGGCATGGTGGTTTGTTTTGGGCTCGCTTGCTTCCAGATTTTTTCCGGTATTGCCGCAAGCCATTAGCGAGACCTATTCCACGATCTCAAAGAGTGAAAATTGCGGAACAATCTGAAATGACCTAGTGCGTAAAACGTTTTATTGACGTAAACCTGACCCTCAATTCACTAATCTGAGAACCTGGAATGAATGATTCAATGTCTTATGAGCCGCCAAAGGTCTGGGAATGGAAAACTGAAAGCGGTGGGACGTTTGCAAATATCAACCGTCCGATAGCCGGCCCGACCCATGACATAGAGCTGCCAATAGGCAAGCACCCGCTGCAGCTCTACTCGCTCGCGACACCTAACGGCGTGAAAATTACGGTGCTGCTCGAAGAATTGCTGGCACTTGGGTTTTCCGGTGCTGAATACGACGCCCATTTGATCCGCATTCATGATGGCG
>CAJQND010000160.1 GCA_905479595.1 uncultured Hyphomicrobiales bacterium | reverse complement strand
CGGCGTCCACATCAACGCTTTTTATGCCGCCATGCACATCGGGCCCATACCATTCGATCATGCCGGTATAGTACTTTTCCCAGCCTTCCTGAAACAACGCTTGTTTTGAGAATTTCTCCTTGGGGTCGATGATGATGATCTTCGCATCAACGCCTTTTGATTTGAGAATATGCGCCATCATAGATGCCCGCTCATATGGTCCAGGCGGGCATCGGAATGGGTTTGGCGGGGCAACCATAACAATTTGCTGGCCATTGGTAATGGCGTCGAGTTTGGATTTCAGCAATTGGGTTTGTGGCCCGGCCTTCCAGGCATGGGGCGCTTTTTCTGCTGCTGCCTCGGAATATCCGGGAACTGAATCCCAGATCAGATCAATGCCAGGTGAGACAACCAGCCGGTCATAGGGAATGGATGTGCCATCGGCCATGACAACCATTTTCTTGGCTCGATCCACGGACTTGGCCATGCCGGTTACCTTGGTGATGCCATAGTCTGACTGAAGTTTGTCATAGCCGTGGGTGATCGATGCAAAATCGCGGAACCCGCCGAGGTAGAGGTTTGAGAAAAAGCACGTCGTAAACTTCTCGGATGCATCGATCAGGGTGACATCAATAGCGCCATCTGAATCTTTTGCGATATAGCGAGCTGCCGTTGCCCCGCCAGCGCCGCCTCCAATCACGACAACCTTGGGCTTGCTTTGCGCGCGCAGGTAGGCAGGGGCGGCAAGGCTTGCAGCGCCTGCGCCAAGGAAAATGCTAAAATTTCGTCTGGTAATATTAGTCATAGTTTGTCCTCCTAAAGGTGCCTGATCTCTGGACTATTTTGGATCAAGCGAACTGAAATAAGCAGCAAGCGCTGCAACCTCTTCATTGGTCAGGTTTTCCACCCGCAGTTTCATGACGTCATTACTGCGTATGTTCGACTTGTATTCAAACAGCGAAGTGATGAAATACTCTTTGGGGATGCCGACAATGGATGGAATTCCATCCGCATGGCCGCTCACCTGGTGGCAGGTGACGCATTCCCCGGAGAGGTATTCGCCATACTCGCGGTCGCCGTCCAGCTTCAATACTGCAGCGGTGAAACCGGGAATCGGGTTCTTTTGGGCGGTGTTGGGGTCGTTGGCTGGTGCGGTCTTTGAAATGCTTGCAAGCCAAGCAAGCAGGTTTACGCGGTCTTGCGGCTTCACCATGCCCCTGAATGACATACGGTTTCCCGTGATAAAATCGCGGGGTTTTTCCAGGTATTCACCCAGATTTTTTTCATCCCAAATCAGGCCGTTCTTTCCCGCATCTTTCATGGCTGAAGAGTATTTGAAACCTTTGATAGAACCGGCAGTGCGGCCGAAAACACCATCAAGATGTGGGCCAACTTTGTTGCGGGCACCTGTGCCGATTTCGTGGCAGCCTTTACAGGCGTTGAAGAGTTTTTTGCCTTGCTCCAAATCTGCTTTTTGGGTTTCCGCCGCGGAAACACCTGCCAGAGACACAAGCAGCACGCTTAGCGTGATGACTGCTGTAGCTGGTGCTTTCATGCGTGCTCCTCCCAAAGCTTAAAACCGCTAGATAGGCATTTATTCGATTGCTCCGGCGCCTTCACCTTCTTTGCTGTCTGGCGTCACGTCGAGCACCCGCGCACGCATGGTGACCTCGGCCTTGCCCGGTTTACAGTCGGTCATGCAGGGTTCGCTCCTGGCCGTATTTTGCGGTTCTTCCTTGCGGTTATCTGCGAAGAAATTCGCTTCATTCGGCAGGCGGGTGTTGTTGAAATTCTCATTCGAAAGCTCAAACTCTTCATCCGTGACGATGTCGTTGAGGAAGAGCAGGTAAGCTGTGACGGCGTATACATCGTCATCGCTGAGCGAACGCGCATCGCCAAAGGGCATAGCCCGGCGGATGTAGTCATACACCGTTGAAAGATAGGGCCAGTAAGAACCAATGGTTTTCTCTGGGCGTTCATCTGTCAGGGTATTCTGCCCACCGGCCAGGATAGGCCAACGTCCGGTGCCTTCGCCAAAATCACCATGGCATACGGCACAATTTTCCGTATAGATTGGTTCGCCTTGCGCGACTGTGCCACGGCCTGTGGGCAAACCTTGGCCGTCCGGGCGAATGTCAATATCCCAGGCCTTGACCTCTTCGACCAATGCCGCACGGCCCAGGTGAAACACGCCATGCTCAGGGATAGGCGCATCTTTGGCGGCTACCGGTTTTGCCTTTGGTTCAGTAGGCGCTGGTGCTGCCGCAATTTCTTGTTTCTTTGGCGTTTCCGGGGCGGCGGCGCTCGCAGCATCAGGAGAAAAGGATTTCAGAAAGGCAAGTAAGTTTGCTCTGTCTTTCTCTTTTTTCAATCCACTGAAGGCCATTTTGGTGCCCTTCATCATTTTTCTTGGCTTGGTGAGAAATGCCGCAAGGGTTTCATCGTTCCAGACAAGACCGCCAGATCCCGCAACCGACATTGCCTTGGAGTATTTAAACCCTTCTATAGATGCTGCTTTCCTGCCAAACACGCTGTTCAGGTGAGGGCCAACCCGGTTGCGGGCACCATCGCCGACGGCATGGCAGGCTTTGCATTTCTTGAATACTTTCGCGCCAGCATCTGCATCTTGTGCCTGTGCCAGAGATGTAGACGCCAAAATCAGGCCAATGGCGGCGAAGAGCTTAAGAGATTTCGACATTTTCAGCGCTCCCGTCCGCTTTGACGTGCCAGGTTTGGATACCATTATTGTGGTAAATCGAATTCACACCGCGCGCCGCGCGCAATTCGTTCTTGGTAGGCTGAACATTGCCAACTTCATCAATCGCGCGCGATTGCAGGAAGAGCTCAGAACCATCCCATTCGAAATCATAGTAGAAACGATGAATTGACTTCGACAGGCTCGGGCCGTCAATGCGTGCCGTTTTCCAGTTGCGGCCACCGTCTATTGAAACATCAACCCGTTTTATCTTGCCAGCTCCGGACCAGGCGACGCCGGTGACGACTGTTTGACCTTTGCCATGGGTAATGGGTGCTTGCGGGCTTGGATTGGTGATGACGGATTTCACATCCATCTCCCATGTGAAGCGACGCGCTTTACCGTTTGCCATCAGATCCGTGTACTTCGATGTTTCCTCGCGCTGATGCCAGGGTGCGTCGCCAAGCTCGATGCGGCGCAGCCATTTGATCCACATATTGCCTTCCCAGCCGGGAACAACCAACCGTACCGGGTAGCCCTGTTCGGGGCGCAGAGCTTCACCGTTCATTTTGAAGGCCACGAGGCAATCATCCATCGCCTTTTCAATTGGCAAAGAACGGGTCATGGCCGAGGCGTCCGCGCCTTCTGGAAGAAGCCATTTTGCAGATGCTTTAACGCCAGCTTCGTTGAGGATGTGTTTGAGTGGAATGCCGGTATACATGACGTTGTGCACCATGCCGTGGGTGAACTGGCATCCATTCAACTGCGCGCCGCGCCATTCCATGCCGGAATTGGCAGCGCACTCAAGGAAGTAGACCCGGTTTTCGCGCGGGAAGCGTTTGAGATCTTCCATGGTGAAAACGAGAGGCTTATCCACGAGCCCATTGATCATCAGACGATGATCGACCGGGTTAATTTCAGCTACCCCGCCATGGTGCCGTTCAAAGCACAATCCGTTCGGCGTGATGATGCCGTCCAGTTCATGCAACGGAGTGAAATTAATGGAGGATTTAGAATCTGCAGTGAGCCAGGCCACATCGCGCCGGACCACATTTTTCTCAAACTCTGAAGGCATGCCATAAGGGTTGGCATCGACACCGTCACCAAGATAGCGGTTCCAGTCCTGAATTTCTGTAATCAGCGGATCAGGAGTGGATGCGGCTTTGGCGGATACTGCACCAGTGGCGAGTGCACCACCTGCAGCAACACCTGCTGTTAATAGTTTGCGGCGGGAAAGCCCCTTGTCCGTCCCGGGCCTGTCGATTTGTTTTTCAGGCATGGTTTACTCCCAAAAGATACATCATGATACATTCAAAAATTAATATGTATCAAGCGTTGAATGCCTATATTCGCCCATTGTCTAATACCCGATAATGCGCACAGTTTCGTTCGTCGGCATGTTGATGGTTTTCTTGCGGGTAATGTATTTTTCCATCAGATCGTAAATAGGGGGCCCTTCAACGGCCTCGTTTACCGAGGCCCAGCCTGCAACCACATATTTTTTAGCAGCGTCAATTGGAGTGCCAGTCGTAATCATGCGCATGTCAGAAATGCGGCTGCCAATGCTTTCCTTGGGCGCACAGGCATAGCTCATGCCGCCAACGCGAACCATGTCGCCACCTTGCTGATAGAACGGGTCTTTGTTGAAGAGGTTGTCACAAACGTCTTCCAGGATTTCCTTGAGCTGAGCGCCGGTGAATTCGAGGCGGTATGCGCTTGGATAGTTCATCGAAGTCTGGTTGTAGAGATCGTCAATTGTGATGTCCTGGCCTGGAAGCAGGGTGGTGCCCCAGCGAAAGCCCGGTGACAGGGAAATCTCTGCATCGCGTTCTTCAATCAAACCCTGGCAGATCAAATCATCCCAGGTGCCGTTAAAGTTTCCGCGCCGGTACAATAGTTGATCAGTCTTGCCGATGACGCGGGTGCATTCTTCTTCATATGGCGTGCGGACTTCGTTGATCTTGGCTGTCATTTCAGGGTCAGGCGTGATCACGTCTGAAAAGACCGGGATCATGCCTGAGGAAAACCCTGAGACTTTGCCATTGGTAATTTCAAGGTCAATACGGCCCAGGTATTTCCCATGCGAACCAGATGAGAGGACCAGCGTTTTTCCAATTTCGAGCGCCACAGGAATGGAATCATGGGTGTGGCCGGTCAAAATGACATCGACATCTTTCAGGACGGTTGCAAGCTTCTGGTCGACATCAAATCCATTGTGGGAGAGTACAACCACCACCTGCGCGCCATCGGCGCGGGCTTTATCAACGTTTGCCTGCAGAACTTCGGGGCGGATGCCAAACGACCACTTTGGAAACATCCATCTTGGGTTGGCAATCGGTGTGTAAGGCATTGCCTGACCAATGACGGCAACTTTTACGCCGCCTTTCTCAAACATTGCCGTGGATTCAAAAACCGGCTCTTCCCATTCGGTGTCAACGATGTTTGAGGCAAGGAATGGATAGCCCATATCCTCAGTCAGTTCTTGAACCCGGTCAGCACCAAACGTGAACTCCCAGTGCCCGACCATGGCGTCTGGCTTGAGAACCTTCATGCAATCGACCATATCCTGGCCATTGGTCTTGAGAGAAGTATACGATCCCTGCCAGGTATCGCCGCCATCGAGGAACAGAACTTTGTCTTCCCCACGTTCAGCGCGGATGGCTTTAACGAGAGTTGACGTGCGGTCCAATCCTCCCAGCTTGCCGTAGGTGCGGGCCAGGTTGACATAGTCGTCCATGGTATGGGCATAGGCGACAGGAGATCTTGGCTCCAGGTCGAAATGCTTCAAAAATGCCTTGCCAACGAGGTGAGGGGGAATGCCTTCAAATGCGCCCACGCCGATGTTTGTATCCGGCGGTCGGAAAAAAACCGGCTTAAGCTGCGCATGCACGTCGGTAAAGTGCAGTAAGGTGACCTGGCCCTTTGAGTCAAATTTGAGCAGATCGTCCTGGGTCATTTTTTGCTGGGCGAGAGCCCTTGTGAGATTGCCCGATAAACCGGACGAAAAGCTTGTTGCCAGCCCTGCAACTGCGCCAAACTGCATAAACTCACGACGTGAGATCATTGTTGATCCTCATTTTTCTCACTCCTGCTGACATACTTCTTGCCAACAGAGCGCCCTGGCCGGGAGGCTCCCAGCACACTCAAAAATCCCTGTAGGGCCAGATGATGAGGCCACGCGGGCCTCATCTTTCGCCTCGGTGCGTTACTGGCGCACGCCTGGTGTTTCGACAGAAAGCCCTGTTCCGCGCCACGTCACATAAACTTCAAGCGCCATCAATTCATCGGAGAACGCTTTGGGATATTCAGCCCGTGTGTCGCGAATGCATCCGCGGAACCGATTATGCAATGAAACCAAATCAGCCTGTTTCAACCGGTAGGTTGGAAATCCATTGACCTGACCTTGGCTGAGGTGATCTGCACGGATATATTTGCCGGCATTCTGCTCATGGCACGAGGCGCATGACAGGTTTAACTGGCCCGTGCGCGTGTAGTAGACTTCCTTGCCCTTGTCCCACCATTTCTGCATTTCACCTGCTGTAAGGTCTGCAGCAACGGGCATGCCAATTGACTGATGTTTAACATAGGCGGTCAAAGGTTTCTGGCCGCCCTTGTCAAACGGATAGGCTTCAGCACCCATCTGCTCAGTGCGGCACTTGTTGACCTGCAATTCGATGTTGATGGGCCGGTTGTTGTCTTTATCCCATTTCGGGTAGGCCGCTCCGACACCCTTCATGCTTTCTGCAGCATCTCCATGGCAGGTAGAACATGATTTGCCCGCCGTGCCTTCAACCTTGTTCCAAAGCGCTTCGCCTTCTTCCACCCGCAACATGCCTGGATTGGCAAAACTGTCGGCTTCAAGTGCGCGGGTTTCTTTGGTGCGGAACAGCCAGCCTGATAGAACTTCATCAAACGGATGGCCTTCCGGTGCCTTGGTTTTGACGGTCATTTCTCGCTCGCCGTCAATTGTCAGCTTTTCATCAACGGGTTCCGCAGTGGCTATACCGGCATATCCGGCAATGGCAAAAGCCGCCAAGCTTGCCCTTAAAATTGTTTTCTTCATTCTGTTCCCTCCCAAAATACAGAAATGGGGCAAGTCTCCGGCCCCTTCTATCTAGCTAACCGTGATCTTCTTTTCGGTTGAATAAACAGAACCATCATCATCGACCCAGCTGAACTTGAAGGTGCCGCTTTCGCTCATTTTCACCGTAAATTCCAAATATGGGTTGGCCGAAACCGCCCCATGCATATCGGCAGAAAAGACTTCTTGCCCGTTGAATTCGGCGGTGAATTTATTAATGATCTTGCGCGGGACGAGTTTACCGTCTTTGCCCTTGCGCTGACCGGATTCCATTTTATGGCTGATCAGGGTTTTGATCGTAATGACCTCACCAACAGACGCCTTTTTGGGTACCTTTACCCGTGGTTTTGATGCCATCGCTATTGTTCTCCTTCGCTCGCCCGATTAGCCGCCGCAGCCGCCAATCGTGACTTTGACTTCTTTTTTGTCCATGTAGGTCGAACCATCGGCCATCTTCGCCACAGCAACGACGTTTTGTGTTTTTGCAAGGCGCATGCGCGTTGATGCGGTTGCGGCACCGCTCATGGCGCTGAAGTGGAATGTCACTACATCCGGATTTGGATTGCCTTCTGCAAAAATAGTGATGGATTTGACCATGTCGCCTTCCATCATTTTGCTGTCGACTTTAACGCTGACCGGAACCGTGTTGCCATTCTCGGCAATTTCCGGCGAGGTCAGGGTGATTTTTCCAGATTGGGGAGCTTTGCCACCGGCAAGGTCCATGATCGCCTTTTCCGTATCCTCCGCAGCGGCATAGGCCAACTTGGTGGAAACACCGGTAATTGCAAATACTGCAGCTCCGGCAGATAGGGCGAGCGCCTGACGACGATTTATATTCATGCGCGCTTCTCCTTTGAGTTTCATGAGTTATTCTTTCAGCGTGCCAAGGTAGGCCACCACGTCTTCAATTTCCTGAGCGGACAGAATGGTTTTGCCAATTAAATCCTTACGCGGGTTCTTGCCAACTTCCAGGCTATAGAAGCCAGGCATAACCGTTTCATTGCCGAAGACCGCCTTGGAATTCACCAAAATGGCGCGAATTTCACCTGGCTTCCAGCGGTCGGCAACCCCATCTAAAGTCGGTCCGACTTCACCATGAAACAGCTGTTTCTTCATAGCTGTATTGGCATGGCAGGCAAGGCAATTGCCTTGCTTTTTGCTTTTGAAAATTTTAGCCCCGGCTTCAGGATTACCCGCGGTGCCGGAAACTGACATGGCGATGACGCCGTCTTCAATTTTCACCGAATCTGGCGCAACCATTCCGGCAACCGCCATGGTTGGTATGCTTGTGAGCGCCACAGCAAGTGCCCATTTCAAGCTGGATTTCATTTCCATTTTTCCTCCCCTTTTCAGTTCATTTGTCCTGAACTCTTTCTCCCTGAGGCGAAACGCTAATCGCTCTGCGACAAAATATCAATGCATTTATATAGTTTTTTGCATATGTTGTTGGTTACTCGGCGAGCTTTCCCTGTTCCCGCAACTCATTGATGATCCGTGCATGGTACTTTTGAAAATGCTCTTCGCCTTCATACCCTTTTTCATGTACCCATCTGAACATATTAAGAAAAGTCCGTTTGCTGAATGCTCCCGGCATAACTGAAACCGCGAGCTCGGAAACCGGTTTTTTCTCTGCTATTTCTTCTGGAAGAAAAACAATCGACGGGGTGAATATCAAGCCCCATTTGCGTGCAGCGGTCTTTTCAGTGAGAGAATCGCCATCCGTATCGGTTACTTCCTCGTCGCCAAACATGTTCATCTGGACGACTTTGAAGTTTGCCTTGATGAAATCACTTACCTCAGGATCGGCGAGAAGTTCTTCGTGCATTTTCCGGCAATAGATACACCCGCGTTGTTCAAAAACGAGAACAAGGCGTTTGCCTTCTTCTTTTGCTGTAGCGACGTCTTCTGCAACGTCCTTGAACGTGAGCGCAAACCAATCTTGTTTGTGCAACCCGTCCTCACCAACTTCGGAGCCATGGGAAATCGAAAATGACGCCAGCAGGAATGCAATGACAAAAAATAATTTCTTCAAAACGAAGTCTCCTTTCAAAGATTAGCCAATCGTCGCAAATTGCGGAAACGTATCGAGCAACCATTGAGCGATGCGTGACATCGATCCGGTGATGAACAGAATGCCGGTGAGGACCAGTAATCCGCCCATCGCCATTTCAATCTTGTGCATGTGTTTCTTTAGCTGGCCGGCCCAGCCGAAAAAGCGGCTTGCGAAAATGGCGGCCAGCATGAATGGAATTCCGATGCCAATTGAATAGGCAGCCAGCAATGAAGCCCCACGCAATGCAGTGCCCTCGGAGCCTGCGACGAACAGGATTGCGGCAAGGACAGGTCCAACGCACGGTGTCCAGCCAAAAGCGAATGCGAGCCCCATAACATATGAGCCCAGGTACCCTGGAGGTTTCTTCTCAACGTTCACCCGCGCTTCGCGATAAAGCAGACCAATGCGGAAAACACCGAGAAAATGCAGGCCCATAATGATAATCAGAATACCTGCAAGTACCGAAAGAACCCCAAAATATTGCGCGATGGTTTTGCCGATGATGCTGGCGGTTGCGCCAAGAGCAACAAATACGGTCGTGAAGCCCAAAACGAAGAATAAAGATGAAAGGACAACCCGACGCGCCTTGCTGGTTTCCAGATCGTCAGAACTCAGTTCGCTAAAACTCAGGCCAGCAAGATATGCCAGATATGGCGGAACAATCGGCAGCACACAGGGAGAAACAAATGACAGCAATCCAGCAAGCAGCGCGGCTCCTAAACTGATGTCCAGCATTTCAAAAAACCTCAACTTGGCCGGGGGCCTTCTGAATCGACACCATCATTGTTATGGTATTCAGAGTGCAATTGCTATATAACATTCGAAAAACACTATATATTCTAAATGCACCATCCGGCAATCCCAAATTGATTGTCATAACGGTTCAAATGAACGGTCCTGGAGCCAAATGAAATACGTAAGTGCAATAATGGTTGTGTTGGCAAATATGCTGGCATTTTCATCACCGGCGCTCACTGCCGAACTTGTCATGCTTGATCAGCAGGGCTGTGCATGGTGTGAGAGATGGAAGAAAGAGATCGGACCGATCTATCCAAAAACTGACGAAGCCAAGATCGCACCATTGCGAATGGTAGATATCAACAAGCCGATTCCTGCAGATCTCAAGAATATTTCAATTGAGCGGTTCACCCCATCCTTTATCCTTGTGGAGGATGGTAAGGAAATTTCGCGGATGCGCGGATATGCCGGTGATGAATTCTTCTGGTTTTTGCTGGATGAAATGATTACTAAGCTTCCAGAGAAAAGTACTAAGCATCTAAACTAGGTAAGTGGACATAAAACGATGGCACTACCCGCATTCAATGCCGATGCATCGCCCGAAGAAATGCAAGACATACTTGAGCAGGCGCGCAAAGCCAGCGAGTTGCTCAAGGCGCTTTCTCATGAAACGCGACTTCTGATTCTTTGCCTGCTATCGGAAGGCGAGAAATCTGTATCCGAGCTTGAGAAAATCATGTCGATGCCTCAGGCAGCTGTTTCTCAGCAATTGGCGCGGCTGCGCTTTGACCGACTTGTGACGACGCGACGAGACGGGCGGATGATCTATTATCAAATCGCCAGCCAGGAAGTCAGCGGTATCATCGACCAGCTCTACGGCATTTTTTGCGCCCCGGTTCGCCCGGCTGATGCGAAAAAAACCTAAAGCAGTGGTATGGACACCGGGACGGTCGCCTTTTTGCTCCCTCTTTCCGGGCTTCTTGCCGGGGTGGTTCTAGGGTTTACCGCCCGGCGAAACTTCTTTTGCACATTGTCCGCGCTTGAGCAGTATTGGTACGCTAACAATTCGACCGGCGTGCGCACTTGGGTGTTCGCAGCAACAATTGCCGCAATCTTCACCCAGATACTTGTTGTGTTTGGTTTGTTTGAGCCGGCTTCTAGTTTTTACCTTACCACGAGCTTTGGTTGGCTTGGCGCGATTGTCGGCGGGCTGTGTTTCGGTTTTGGCATGGCACTTATTGGCACGTGCGGCTTTGGCGCGTTGGTTCGGTTGGGCGGCGGCAGCCTCAAAAGCCTGATGGCTGTTCTTGTGCTTGGCATCACCGCATTGTCGGCGACCAGGGGATTGCTGGCGCTGGGCCGTGTGAACTTTTTTGACCCGGTCAGTCTCGATCTTTCATTTGCGACGAGCCAGTCTATTCCAGATATTGCTTCTGCGTTGGTGGGGGCTGACCTAAAGATAGTTGTTACAGTCATCCTCATTGCAATTCCGTTGTTCTGGGTTTTCCGTGACCGGCAGTATCGAAAAAACTACCAGGCAATGTTTACAGCCGTGATAATCGGCGCCGTAATCGCATTCGGTTGGTTCGTTACAACTCAGTTTGCCGCCAGTTCTTTTGATCCGGTGCAGGTTGAATCTGCCAGCTTTGTAACCCCGGTAGGAGAGCTGATTTTGCAGTTCTCTGCTTTTACAGGTGCAGGCCCTGACTATGGTATCGGCATGGTTGTTGGCACTATTCTGGGTGCCGCAATTGCCGCCAACTCGGCAGATGATGTGCGCTGGGAAGCTTGTGACGATGCCCGAGAACTCAGTCGCCATATTGCCGGTGCGGCGATGATGGGTTTTGGCGGCGTGCTGGCGCTTGGCTGCACCATCGGGCAGGGGGTAAGTGCGGCATCTCTTCTGGCAGTGTCTGTGCCGGTTTCGATGCTTTCGATTATTTTTGGGGCCCGGTTGGGTCTTGCATGGTTGCTTGAAGGATCAATTGTATCAGCGTTTCGCAGGTAGAACGTTTTCGATCTATCCCGGTGCAAACCGATAGGCGTTGCCGTTGCGCTCGACCCGGCCCAGGCCGTTATTTGGCAAATGAAACCCGACAATAGTCATCTTCTCGCCCGCCAGTCTGTCGAGCAGGCTTTTACGTGTCTTTGCCCCCATTTCTGCATCCTGATCTGAGCCGGACGGCCAGTCAGGTCTCTGGAAAGACACGATATGGTTGGTCAGCGCATCGCCAACAACCATCACAGGGTCACCTGCGCCGTTACCATGAATAACAAATGCGGTATGTCCAGGCGTATGGCCTGGTGTGGCGACAGCCTCAACTCCTGAAACAACTTCCTGGCCTGCATCGAAAAGAACAACCTGTGCTTCCATGGCATCAAGCCGGTTTTTGGCACCGATAGCAAAGGTCTGGCGCGCTTCGCTCATTTTGGAAAGTGTGTCGTCCGCCCGCCAGAAATCCCACTCCGTGCGCGGAAAATGCAGCTTTGCTTGCGGAAAAGCGATCTCGTCAAAGTCATCAACGATCCCCCATAAATGGTCCGGGTGACCGTGGGTGAAAATGACATCGGTGATTGTTTCTGGTGCGACTCCGGCTGCCTCAAGAGTTTCTGGCAATTTGCCAGCACTGGGCATGAAGTTCGGACCGGCACCTGCATCAAACAAGATCGTGCGCTTGCCATCGCGAAGCAGTGTGAGATTGCAGGGTGGCTCAAGCCTCTCCGGGTTCATTTTGTTTTCAGCCAGAAACTTGCTTATCTTTTTTGCCGGAACATCTGGAAACAGAAATGATACCGGCAACACGAGATTCCCATCCGAAAGGGTTGTGAGAGTCTTGGTACCAATATTCAGAGATTGGGCCGCAGCGCAAAGGTCCGGAACCAGGAGCGGAATGGCAGCCATGCCGCCCAATGCCAAAACCTTGCGGCGGGAAAAATTGTTCTGATTCTTCATTTGGCGCTCCAGATACATATACGTAATTAAATGTATTCATGTGAGTTGATCCAGGTCAATGTAAATTCGCGTCATTCGTAAGATTTAACGCAAATGACATTGCTCGCTATCGTGGACCAGATCGGGGAAGGGTGGACGCTCGCCGCTGGTGGGCTCTTGATCGGTGCGGTATTTGGAGCCTTCGCGCAGC